>JAILFE010000198.1 GCA_024697725.1 Oscillospiraceae bacterium | reverse complement strand
GCACTCATAGTAAGGTTTGTCGGTATGCTCATTTTCAGATAAAAACAAAGCAGCGTATATCCTTCCTGCGGAGGGATATACACTGCTTTTTTGCTTCAAATATCTTTATATCACGGCAGTATCGTCCCGCCGCCGAGGACTTCGTCCTTGTCATAGATAACAGCCGCCTGCCCGGGGGATATTGCTCTCTGCGGCTCGTCAAAAACGGCATGGAGAGTATTCTCGCCCGTCACTGTGATGAGCGCGGGAGCGGCTTTCCGTCTGTATCTCACCATGATTTCTGCGCGGAAGCGTTCGGGGAACGGCTCTGCGGTATATGTCGCACCGCCGATATCGAGCTCTGTCGAATACAGTTCGCTTTCATCACCGAGAATGACGCTGTTTGAAGCGGGATCCTTCCCGCATACGTATACAGGTCTGCCGAATGCAACACCGAGCCCGCGCCGCTGACCTACGGTATATCTTATCAGACCGTTGTGAGTGCCGAGTATATTTCCGTCACGGTCGGTAAAGGTGCCGCACGGATACGTCTTTCCCGTATACTTTTCTATCACCGAGGCATAATCTCCGTCCGGGACAAAGCAGATATCCTGACTGTCATGCTTGCGGGCGTTCGGGAATCCGAGCTCTTCCGCGATCTGCCGTGTCTGTGACTTCTGCATATCTCCGAGTGGGAAATATACCCGCGAGAGCTTGTCCTGTGTCAGCGAGCACAGCATATAGCTCTGATCCTTGCTTTCGTCCGCGGCTTTTTTCAGATGATATATACCGTCTGCGCATTCTGTCCTTGCGTAATGCCCCGTGACTATTATGTCACAGCCGAGCTTTTCGGCTTCCCGGAACATAGCGCCGAATTTTATATAATGATTGCAGTCCACACATGGATTCGGTGTGCAGCCGTTCTCATACGCTGATATGAATCTGTCGATGACTTCGCATCTGAACTCTGCGGACAGATCGATGATATGAAACGGGATGCCGAGACGGTCTGCCGCAGCGGCAGCATCCTCGGCATCCTTTGTATTGCTTCCGTCAAACAGGCGCATATTCGCTCCGACGCATTCATATCCCTTTTTCATTGCAAGATATGCCGCCGTGCTCGAATCCACGCCGCCGCTCATGGCTATAAGTGCCCGCATCATCCGAGCCTCAGCATCTCATCTATGCATACGCTTGCTTTTTCTGCGGTATCGGGGTCGAGGACTATCTCTTCGCCGCTGCCCGAGGTTATGATATCATACACATCCGCAAGAGTAGTGAGCTGCATATTGTGACATACGCAGTCCTTTGAGAGCGGATAGAATCTCTTTTCGGGGCATATATAGCGCAGATGCTCACCGATGCGGTTCTCTGTGCCGATGATGAATTCCTTCGCATCGCTCTCCTCGGCAAATTTCATTATGCCTGAGGTGCTGCCGGTGTAGTCCGCAAGGTCGGTGACTTCCTTCGGACATTCGGGATGAACGAGCAGCAGCGCACCGGGATGCAGCTGCTTCATGCGCTTTGCATCAAAGGCAGTCAGACGCTGATGGACGGGACATCCGCCGTTGAAGAGCACGATATTCTTTTCGGGGACCTGTTCCTTTACATACGTACCGAGATTTATATCCGGGACAAAAATGATATCCTTCTGCGGCATATTCCTTACTATCTTCACAGCAGATGATGATGTGACGCAGACATCGCATATGGTCTTGAGCTTTGTTGTGGTATTTATATATGCGACGACCGCATATCCGGGATGCTTCTTCTTAAGGGCGCTCACGGCGTTTATGCTTGCCTGCTGCGCCATAGGGCAGTCGGCATCGCGTGCCGAAAGGAACACCTTCTTTTCGGGTGAGAGCAGCTTCACTGTCTCCGCCATGAAACGCACTCCGCACATTATGACCGTTTTCGCGTCCACGTCTGCCGCTTTCCGGCTGAGCATGAAGGAATCGCCCGTGAAGTCCGCGACCTC
Source organism: Oscillospiraceae bacterium (assembly GCA_024697725.1). Taxonomy (GTDB): domain Bacteria; phylum Bacillota; class Clostridia; order Oscillospirales; family Ruminococcaceae; genus RGIG4694. The sequence goes on along the minus strand of JAILFE010000198.1, from coordinate 6,945 downwards.
GATTATCTCATGCTTCTGATAGGAATGCGCAAGTATGCATATATCCTTTTCCTTTTTGAGCCGTATTATCTCATCCTGCAATGTACGAATATCCATAGTATTATCCTTCCCGGCATATGCCATTATAATGTGAACAGGGCTGCCTTTTCGTCCTTGCCCAGCTTTATCACACAATATCTGTGTTCATCTGTTATTTTCAGCACGCTGTCATTTATGTTTGCCACGACACCGGGATAAACTATCCTGCGGATGCGTATGCTCACATTCTCAGCGGCGCCGAGCTCGGCTGTGATATCGGCAATGCGCTTGGTGAACTTTGCCGCATCCGATTTCTTCACTATGCGCGATTTCACCGCCGTGCCGAGCACAAGTTCCTTTTCCTCGGAGAGCTTGCCTTCATTCTTTTTCATCTGGTTGAGAAATTCGATGATATGTGTAAGTTCGTCTATATTGCGTTCGGCATCTTCCAGTTTGTGCTGGAGCGCTACTCTTTCGCGCGAGAGTATCGAGAGCCTTCCCGCGCTGACATGGGTGCGCACATAGTTCTTGGTGCCGGCAGTCTCGGTAGTGATGTTACTCATTGATTCGTAATCGCCGCCGCTGAGCTCTCCCTTGCAGATAAGTTCGCCGCAGTGCACCTTGCTCATGACGCAGTTGCCCGATGTGAAAAGACCGTCGCAGTTTATTACGGAATGCTCACAGAAATCTGCCGTTATCGTCCCTTTGCAGTTGACTGTGGAGTTTATCAGCCCTTTTTTCACAGTGATATCGCCTGCTGCCGATAATGTGGCATTGACAGCATTGCCGTATATGATTATATTCTTCTTTGATTTTACCGTGAAGCCCTCGCTGACGTCGCCCTTTATCTTGACATCGCCGATAAAATCGACATTTCCCGTCGAATAATCGACATTTCCGTTCACGACTACAGAAAGATCGACATCAAAGCCGCCTCTGCGGAAGACAAGACAGCCGTCCTCGTCCGCAACGATCTGTGTCCTGTCCGGAGTGATGGAGGTATTGCTCCCGACACGGAACTGCGCCGGAACGCCGGGCTTCTGCCGCACCTCGACCCCGCGCACGTCATATCCGCATTCTCCCTCGGTGGGCAGTTTGATATTTGCAATGACCGTGCCCTTTGTGACAGTGCGCACAAAGCTGATATCCTTGTAATCCACAAATCCGTTCTCATCGACGCGCGGGGTGCTGTCCACCTTGCTGCTGAAATGATATAAGATAAGCCCGTTGGTGCCGTCTACAGGCTTTCTGCCTTTTGCAACGGGTATCTGCATATCATATTTTTTCATGTTGATAGCTTCGTTTATCAGCTTTTCGTTTATGTTATAGCGGACGCCGTTTCTCAGCAGTTCTTCCGCCACGTCTTCATAAGAAACTGTCCTGCCGCCGTTTGCGGGCGCTGTTATGAGCAGGAATGCGTTCATCATGTCCGGTGTTACGGTCACGACGATCTTTGAATCGACAGGATATTCGGGTTTTTTAGCATCCATCATTGAACCCCCCTTCGGGACTGGTCTGTGCAGGAATACAGATCCGCTTATACAATTATACCATTTTTGTGCGAGGAAATCAATAGTATCAGTGATAAAAAGCCGAAAAATTTATTATTTTCGCTTATGGTGATATTTTTTTGAAAAAACACTTGACAAAGGGATATATATGTAGTATAATCATAGGGTATGAGTGATCGTTCCATAGCACTACTGTCTCTGTATAGATGTGATGGGCTGCTATGTGTTATAACCCGGATGTATATGCCGGGAGCTCAGAACATTTGTCATTATGACGGCAGGAGGTGCAAACACATGAAGGAAGGAATTCATCCCGAGTATAAGGAGACCACTATTACCTGCGCCTGCGGTAATGTGATCAAGACACGTTCGACAAGATCCGACATCCGCGTCGAAATATGCTCGAAGTGCCATCCGTTCTACACAGGCAAGCAGAAGCTTGTTGATACAGGCGGACGTGTAGGCAGATTCAAGAAGCGTTTCGGTATGGAAGACTGATTGCAATTGAGCAATCCGGCCTTTGCAGGATCGCCCGATACCGTGCAGACATCGGTCATTGCATGGTGAGGATGTTCCTGTGAAGGCTTTTTCTGTATATGCGGGAAATGCAGGGGATGATTATGGAAAAAGGATATAAAACTATATCGGCTGAGGCTAAGGCTTCGTTTACAGAGCGGCGCTCCGAATTTATCGGGTATATCGCTCCCGTTTCGACCGATGAGGAAGCTGTCGCCTTTATCGGAAAGATACGCGCCGAGCACCGCAAGGCTACTCACAATGTATATGCATATATCGTTAGAAACGGCAATATGACCCGCTATTCCGACGACGGAGAGCCGCAGGGAACGGCGGGCGCGCCCGTTCTCGATGTGCTTGTCAAGGAAGGGCTCACCGATGTATGCTGTGTGGCTACAAGATATTTCGGCGGCATACTCCTCGGCGGCGGGGGACTTGTCCGCGCTTATTCGCATACCGCTAAGATAGCTGTCGAAGCGGCGCAGATAAAGATAATGGAGCAGTGCTGTCCGGTCAGCGTGACAGTGAGCTATGATCTTTACGGCAGACTTATGCACAGTCTCCCCGATGAGGGCGTGAAGGTCACGGGTACCAATTTCGCAGACTCAGTGACCGCCGCGATGCTTGTCAGAGAGGATATCTGCGCGGCTTTTACGGAAAAGATCACCGATCTTACCAACGGCAGCGCTGTCATAACGCGGGGAGAGCCTTGTTTCTGCGATATGAGCTGATATAGCGATATATAGATATATATATAATATATTAAATTACGGTAGAATAATTGTGCAAATATACAATCTTTTTGTAAACAAAAAGGGTTTCGGGGGATTTTGCGCGTATATATATAATAAACGACAATGAAACTCTTGCATTCAGTCTGCGCAAAGCTCATATATGCAAAGCCTTGCTTGACTGAATGTGCAGTTTCTGATGCCGTTGACTATAATGTGAGCCAAATTTCGTGGGGATATTCCTTTCCTAAAGGAGTGCAGTTATATGACAGTCCGTGAACAGACAGAGATCCTTGAACTCGGTATATTGTGCGAGGATGCGTGCACCTCAAAAAGCACGGGCAGACGTGTTATCCGCGAGGAGAAATGCCCGCTGCGCACCGAATTCCAGCGCGACCGCGACAGGATACTCCATTGCAGCGCCTTCAGAAGGCTGAAGCAGAAAACACAGGTGTTTTTAGCACCCGTAGGAGATCATTACAGGACGCGCCTTACGCATACTCTTGAGGTATCGCAGATAGCACGCACGATATCACGGGCGCTGCGTCTCAACGAGGATCTCACCGAGGCGATAGCTCTCGGACATGATCTCGGGCATACTCCGTTCGGACACTGCGGCGAGGCTACTCTCAATGAGATATGCAAGGGCGGCTTCAAGCATTATCTCCAGAGCGTGAGGATAGTAGATTATATAGAAAAGGACGGAAAGGGGCTCAATCTCACCTTTGAGGTCAAGAACGGCATCGCCTGCCATACAAATAAGGTAGCCGTGACCAAGGAGGGCTATGTGGTCAGGCTCGCCGACAAGATAGCGTATCTCAACCACGATATCGATGATTCGATACGCGCGGGCGTCATAACCGAGGAGGATATCCCGGGTGAAGCACGGGAGATACTCGGCGGCTCCAAGAGCGACCGCATAACCACCATGATAACCTCTATCGTCAATAACGGCGTATCTGATATACATATGTCGCCGGAGGTCGAAAAGGCTCAGGATATACTGTATAAATTCATGTTCGAGCGCGTTTACAGCAATCCTGCGGCAAAATCGGAGGAAGTCAAGGCAAAGCGGCTCATCGAAAAGCTCTTTGAATATTATCTGAAAAACCCCGACAGGATGCCGGATGAATACAAGCAGCTGATACTGCGCGTCGGCAGGGACAGGGCTGTATGCGATTATGTCTCCGGAATGACGGACAGGTATGCGATAAATGTATATAACGATCTGTTCATACCGAAAAGCTGGCAGATATGATATACGCTGCTGTTCATCAGGCGCAGCACAGCCGCGTTTTTATCCCTTACAGCAGAAGGCGGTGACACAGCTTGCAGTTTACCGAGGATTTCATATATACTCTCAAACAGAATAACCCGATAGAATCGGTCGCTTCGTCCTATGCTTCGCTCAAAAAGCAGAGCAGGGGATTTGTATGCCTGTGTCCGTTCCATTCGGAAAAGACCCCGTCCTGCCATATCAATGCGGCAGAGGGCTATTTCCACTGCTTCGGCTGCGGGGCGGGCGGCGATGTGATAACCTTCGTGATGAAGGCGGAAAATCTCGATTATGTCGAGGCGGTGCGGTTCCTTGCCGACAGAGCGGGTATGGCTCTGCCGGATGACAACAAGGATACGGACTTTATGCGGAAAAAGACGGTCATACTTGAAATAAACCGTGCTGCCGCAAGATATTTCAATAGGATACTAACCAAAGACAAGCGCGGCGAAAAGGGAAGGATGTATTTCTCATCAAGAGGACTGCTCCCTGCGACTATAATAAAATACGGTCTGGGCTATGCCGATGATGACTGGCATTCTCTGTACGATCATCTGCGTTCACAGGGCTATGCGGACGAGGATATCGTCTCCGCGAATCTCTGCGCTGTCGGAAGGAACGGCGGTATATACGATATATTCCGCGACCGCGTCATCTTTCCGATAATCGACCTGCGCGGGAACGTGATAGCGTTCGGAGGAAGGATAATCGACGGAAGCGGACCCAAGTATCTCAACAGCTCGGATACTCCCGTATTCAAGAAGAGCCGCAATCTCTTCTCGCTGAATTTTGCAAAGAATTCGACCGAAAAACGGCTGATACTCGCAGAAGGATATATGGATGTCATAGCCGTGAACCAGGGCGGGTTTGAAAATGTCGTTGCGACTCTCGGAACGGCGCTGACACCCGAGCAGGCACGGATAATGGCACGCTATGCCGAGGAGGTCATAATCTCCTATGATTCGGACAGCGCGGGGCAGAATGCCGCGCACAGGGCGATAGAGCTGCTCTCCGATGCGGGGCTTCGCACGAGGATACTGAAAGTCACAGGGGCGAAGGATCCGGATGAATTCATAAAGAAATACGGCAGCCAGCGGTTCGGGCAGCTGCTCGACAACTCGGACGGAGCGGTGACTTTTGAGCTCAGACGCTGTACGGAAGGTCTTGATCTCGATTCCGATGTCGGGCGGGTGGAATATCTGAAAAGATGCTCGCTCGTGCTGTCGCAGATACGTTCGCCTGTCGAACGCGATGTGTACATATCGGCTGTCGCCAAGGAACAGGGGATATCAAGAGAAGCGCTCTCGGCACAGGTGGCTTCGGCGCTGAAAGTCAAGGGACGCGCCGCCGACAGCAGGGAATGGCTGAGTATCCGCACTTTCAGCAGTATGCGCAAGACCGATCCCGATTCTGTCAGGTTCAGGCGGGAATACAAGGCGGAATGCGGTGTGATATCATATATCTACCGGTGCCCCGACAAGTTCGAGGAGATAGCCGCAAGGCTGCCGGAGGACTATTTCGTCACCGCCTTCAACCGCAGGGTATATCACTGTATAGCGGAGAATATCCGTAAGAGCACGAATTTTGATATAATGTCGCTCCAGAGTGAATTTACCGCCGATGAAATGGGCAGAATAACGGCGATACTTGAAGAAACCGGAGAGATCGACATAGGCGCGGATGCGGCAGAGGACTATATCGCGATACTCACCGCATATCACGAGGAAAGCCGGAAAAAAGTACGCCCCGCCGAGATGTCGGATGACGAGCTCAGGAGCTTTGCCATAAAGATGAAAAACAGAAAATGACCGTCTGATAATCGCTGACGGGACAAATACTTTACAGGAGAAAAAATAATATGAGTGCAAGTGAAAAGAACTCCGCAATGGAGACCCTCATGGAACATGGTAAATCCACGGGTAAGCTCACCACTACGGAGATCAATGATGTAATGGAAAAGCTCGACCTCGATGTCGATCAGATCGACAGCTTCTACGACAGCTGCCAGAGCCTGAATATCGACATAATCGAGGATTACAACGCCGAGAACGATCTTAATCTGTCCGATCTCGCGCTGCAGGATGACCTTGATTCTCTCGGCGGAGAGGGCATCAGCATCGACGACCCCGTAAAGATATACCTCAAGGAGATAGGCCGCGTTCCGCTGCTTTCGGCAGAGGAGGAGATAGACCTTGCGGAGCGTATGTCCAAGGGCGATATCAAGGCGAGAAAGCGCCTCGAAGAAGCAAACCTGAGACTTGTAGTATCCATAGCAAAGAGATATGTCGGACGCGGTATGCAGTTTCTTGATCTCATACAGGAAGGCAATCTCGGTCTTATAAAGGCTGTTGACAAATTCGACCACACGAAGGGCTTCAAATTCTCCACCTATGCGACATGGTGGATAAGACAGGCGATAACCCGCGCCATTGCAGATCAGGCAAGAACGATACGCATCCCCGTGCATATGGTCGAGACTATCACCAAGGTGAAGAAGGTGCAGAGCCAGCTTCTGCACAAGAACGGACACGATCCCTCGCCAGAGGAGATATCTCTCGAACTCGATATGCCTGTTGAGCGTGTGCGCGAGATAATGCGCATAGCACAGGATCCCGTTTCGCTCGAAACACCTATCGGCGAGGAGGAGGACAGCCATCTCGGTGATTTCATCCCCGATGACGAAGCGCCCGCTCCCGCTGATGCGGCTTCGCTCATACTTCTCAAGGAGCAGATAAACGATGTGCTCTCGACGCTCACAGAGCGTGAGGCAAAGGTGCTGCGCCTGCGCTTCGGTCTCGAAGACGGCAGATCGAGGACCCTTGAAGAGGTCGGCAAGCAGTTCGATGTCACAAGAGAGCGTATCCGTCAGATAGAGGCAAAGGCTCTCAGAAAG
>JAILFE010000171.1 GCA_024697725.1 Oscillospiraceae bacterium | reverse complement strand
GGACGGCTATTCCTGGATGAGATATGCCTATGAGACCGATACGCATATCCCCGTTGTCGGTATCAATATCGAAAATATCGCAGCAAATCCGGATTATATGTATCTGCCGTATCTGCTGACACCCGAGTCCGCATCGCGCATCAGATATGAAAAGGACAGGGCGGTGCCGTCAGCGGAGAGCTATACTGCCGCGGTCTATGATGTGACATGGTACGACCGCGAACATCTTCTTGATAACGACGGCTGGTTCGCTCAGAGCGCCATGCTCGACAGCAGCAGCTTTTCCCCCGATGAGCTTTCCTACCGCAGATTCGTATACAGGAATTATCTTGATATCCCCGAAACGTTCACCGCGGCACAGCAGATGTACGGGAATACGCCGAGAAGCGATATCAGGAACGAGCTCGAAAGCATGAAGGACTGGTTCGCCGCAAACTGCGAATACGATCTTTCAGCGGGAAAGCTCCCGTTCGGCGAGGATTTCGCACAGTATTTCCTCACAGGGTCAAGAAGGGGCTCATGTACTCACTTTGCGACGGCGGCTGTTCTGCTCTGCCGCTACAGGGGCATCCCCGCGAGATACTGCGAGGGATATATCATCAAATCCACCGATTTCGATGACTTCGTCGATTTCGGCGAGAAGACCACCGTCGATGTGACCGATATGCGTGCTCATGCGTGGATAGAGGTGTATCTTGACGGGTGCGGCTGGGTGCCGTATGAGATGACCCCCGGATATGAACGGTACGAGGGCTTTATCGAACAGACCGGGACCGAAATGCCCGAGGAGGGCAGACCCGAGCCCGTGGATATGACCGAGCCGGAGCCCGAGATCGTGACCGAGGGAACGACAATAGTCACCGAGGCACCGGCAGAGGTAACGACAGCCGCCGTATCGGAAAAGCCCGCGCCCGCAACGGGCGTGACGGAAGGCACAGGCGGGGATAACGGAAACGGGAATAAGGAAAAGCCGCGCAGACCGCTCGACCCGAGAGCGATTGCCGCAGTTGCTGTGATATTTGTATTGTTTGTGCTGACGGCGTTCAGATATTATTCCGCAGTAACGGTAAGGAGCAGGAGACTCGCATCGAAGATGCCGTCGGTGAGAGCTGCGGAGGCGTGCAGATACTTTATCAGGCTTTGTGAGTATAAGAAGATATATAAGGGCAGTATGAGCTATGAGGATTATGCGGGATATATCGATGAGAAGCTGTATGAAGGCAGAGAGGGGAGCGCGGGGCTGATAATCGAAGCGGGACTCGCGGCGAAGTTCGGTAACAACAGTGTCAGTGAAGAGACGGCGCAGGCGGCTGTGCTGGCGGCGAAGGACGCGGCGCAGAGGATGTATTCTCAGCTCGGCGCAGCGGGGAAGTTCGTGTTCAGGGTCGTCAGGTGCCTGATATGACGTACCATCTCGGAAAACGTAGCAAAGAGCTAATTAAAGAGCGATTACGCCATGATAGGTTTTAGGTCAAGCCTTTTTCCCAAAAGGCTTGCGGGGTCGAGGGGCAGCGCCCTCGCAGGTCAAGGGCAGCGCCCTTGTCGCCGTCCGCAGACGGCGAAACTCCCCTCTTACAAAGAGCTCCGCAAAGGGGGTATGAGGGGAGACGCCCTGCGATAGAGGGCGTCCCCCTGAGATGCCTTCAGGTAAATGGGCAAGCCTTGTCCGAATGAGATGCCTTCAGGTAAAGACAGAGGTCGTATCAGAAGTGACCGATGCCTTTCGGTAAATCAAAAGCCGTCGCACCGATAAGATGCTTTTCGATAAAGGATAAGCCTTATCCATACCCGAGACACAACCTTGTAAAGAAGAAAACTTTGCACACCCCCGATAACCGTAACCCCAGCCCCGAACCCGAAAGGAGCCGAAAGAAATGAAATACGACGATACCGCAGCGGAGTGCTGCGAGACACATATGACGCATCCTGATAAGATACGCAGAACGGAAGAGATGATGCCGAGCAATGACGAGGTCTGTGATCTGAGCGAGCTTTTCAAGGTGTTCGGCGATCAGACGAGGATAAAGATACTGTTCGTTCTTTTCGGGAGCGAGATGTGCGTGTGCGATATCGCGGATGTGCTGAATATGACGCAGAGCGCGATATCACATCAGCTGAGGATATTAAAGCACAGCAGGCTCGTGAAATCGCGCAAGGACGGCAAGACGGTGATATATTCGCTTGCCGACAGCCATGTGCGCTCGATAATAGATCAGGGCTTCGAGCATATCAAGGAATGATGCCGGTTGCCGATGAAGACTAAATTCCGCAAATAACGACTTGACAAAACCGGTATCATGCGTTATAATTTAATTTGCGAGTAAGCTGTGCGGTTGAACGCGAAAGCGTTAGGAAAGTCCGGGCATCACAGAGCAGGATAGCTGCTAACGGCAGCCGAGGGCGACCTCAGAGCAAGTGCAACAGAGATATACCGCCCGCATATTTGCGGGTAAGGGTGGAAAGGCGGGGTAAGAGCCCACCGGTGTACGGGAGACCGTGCAGCCATGTAAACCTTATCCGATGCAACGTCTGTTTGGTACGGTGCGTAACGTCTGCTCGGCAGGCGCACCGTAAGGACGGCTAAAGCGATTCGGCGACGATTGGGGACGGCGTGTCCGTTCCTGTCTGTCATTTGTGACAGACCGCTCAGATAGATTTCCGCACACGACAAAACCCGGCTTACAGGCTTAGTCGCCATAAGCAGACTGCTCTGCAAAGAACGGTCTGCTTTTGTTAAAGTGATTATATGAATACACCGATCTATGATTTTGTGAAAAAATATGTCTCATCGCAGACAGTAAGGGCGCATATGCCCGGCCATAAGGGACGGGATGTCACGCACTCGCCGTTTTCGGATGCGTATCTTTACGATATCACCGAGATAGACGGCGCGGACGCTCTCTTTGAGGCGCACGGCATCATCCGCGAGAGCGAGAGGAACGCATCATCGCTGTACGGTACCGCAGGAACGGTCTATTCCACATTCGGTTCGACCTCCTGTATATATGCGATGCTCGCTTGCGCGTGCAGACCGCGCGATACCGTGATAGCCGCAAGGAATGCTCACCGCGCTTTCATCAATGCCTGTACATTGCTCGATCTCGATGTAACGTGGGTGTACCCGCGCTTTTCCGGTACGATAATATCGGGAGAGATATCACTCACGGATGTTGAAAACGCGCTCAGATCTCATGATGCGGCGGCAGTGTATGTCACTTCTCCCGATTATCTCGGGAAGACCGCGGATATACGCGGTATCTCGCAGATATGCAGAAGTCACGGCGCGTATCTTCTCTGTGATAACGCTCACGGGGCATATCTTGCCTTCCTGCATGAGAATATACATCCGACTGCGCTCGGTGCGGATATGTGCTGCGACAGTGCGCATAAGACTCTCCCCGTGCTCACGGGCGGGGCGTATCTCCATTCGATGAACGCCGCTCTTGCGGCAAGGGCAAAGGAGAATATGTCGCTTTTCTGCTCGTCGAGCCCGTCATATCTGATAATGCAGTCGCTCGACCTCTGCAACGGATATCTTGCGGGAAAGTTCCCCGCCGATCTTGCGGAAGCCGTGGATAATATCTCGGAGCTGAAGGCGCTGCTTTCACAAAGATATACCCTCTGCGGCGATGAACCGCTGAAGATATCGCTCTGTACCGCAGATGCGGGATATACCGGGACGGATACCGCCGCTTATCTCAGGGAGAACGGCATCGAGTGCGAATATGCCGATGATACTCATATCGTGCTGATGCTCTCGGTCTGCAATACCTCGGAGGAGACAGGATATATCGGCGATGTGCTGATGAGACTTCCGCCACGAGAACCGTTATCCAGCTCGGATCACAGCGGGATAACGCCTATGGAGCAGGTCATGAGCATAAGAGAAGCTTCTCTTGCCGCGAATGAGTTCATCCCGCACGAGGAGCTTGAAAGAGCTGCGGGCAGGATATGCGGCAGGGCGGTCACCTGCTGTCCGCCGGGGATAGCCGCGGCAGTGCCGGGAGAGAGGATAACGGAAGAAAATGTTAAATTTCTGAAAAGGTATGGCATTCCCGGGATAAATGTGGTAAAATAGTATAGAGGAACATTCATGTGTTGAAGATATATTCAAAGCAGAGAGTGACAGAGACTGTCTCGTCCATGATAAGGACAGGCAGGATGGCACATTCTTTCCTGCTCACCGGCGAAAGCGGCACGGGCAGGATGTTCTGCGCAAAGTATATAGCAATGTCGCTGCTGTGCGAGGATGTCCGAGAAGGAGTTCCGTGCGGCGAATGCAGACAGTGCAGAAGGGTGCTGAAAAACATCCACCCCGATGTCATAATACCCGAGGGTACGGGCAAGACGGGGATATACAATGTCGAGACCGTGCGCGAACGGATAGTGGCGGATTCGTCCGTTGCTCCGAACGACTGCACTTCAAAGGTATATGTCATCCGGGACTGCGAAAAGCTCCCGCCCGCATCACAGAATATACTGCTCAAGGCGGTCGAGGAGCCTCTGCCGTATGTGTATTATATATTCACGGCACATTCGCGGAGCGTATTCCTCCCGACGCTGCTGTCGCGTGTGGTGACGCTCCCCGTCGGCAGATGCACACCTGAGGAAAGCGCCGAGGCACTGAAGGAAATGGGCTCCTACAGCGATAAGAGCATAGCCGATGCCGTTGATGCTTTCGGCGGGAATATCGGCAGCTGCATGGATTTCCTCGAAAAGGGAAAGAAATATTCTCTCTGCGCGGCAGTGAGAAGTATCACGGATGCGATGCTCCGCGGCGACGGATATACCGTGCTGCGCGTATTCTCGGGCGCGTCGGAGGAGACCTCCGGCATGACCAGGGACGATCTTAAAACGCTTGCCGATCTGACCGACAAGGTGATACGCGATGCGCTCGTCCTGAGGATATGCGGCAGTGACGCCGGTACGGAGGGCTGCTACCGTGACGGCTCGGAAAGGCTCTCGCATACTCTGTCGGTGAAGTCCGCCGGGAGGATGCATAAGGCGCTTCTCGAAGCAGAGGATATGTGCATGGGCTCTGCAAATATAAATGTCAATGCGATAGCCTGCCTGCTGACCGCAGAGCTTCGCACGGGATAGAAGGGAATAATCATGACTGAGATAATAGGAGTGCGTTTTTCCGAGGGCGGGAAGGTATACTACTTTTCCCCCGGACAGGAAAAGCTCCGGATCGGCGACAAGGTGATCGTCGAGACCTCGCGCGGTGTGGAATGCGGAGAGGTCGCGATAGAGAACAGGATGATAGAGGAAAACAAGACCTTTTCGCCGCTTAAAACGATAATACGCCCCGCAACGAAGGCAGACCTCAGAACGGTCGAGCAGAACAAGCTCAAGGCAAAGAACGCGATGAAGATCTGCCAGGAGAAGATACTCGCCCACAAGCTCGATATGAAGCTCGTGGATGTTGAGTGTACCTTCGACAACAATAAGATACTCTTCTACTTCACATCGGATAACAGAGTGGATTTCCGTGAGCTTGTGAAGGATCTTGCATCGGTGTTCCGCACGAGGATAGAGCTGCGGCAGATCGGCGTGAGGGACGAAGCGAAGATGCTCGGCGGACTTGGGATATGCGGCAGACCGTTCTGCTGCCGTTCGTTCCTGGGAGATTTCCAGCCCGTGTCGATAAAAATGGCGAAGGAACAGGGCTTGTCGCTCAATCCGACAAAGATATCGGGCACCTGCGGAAGGCTGATGTGCTGCCTGAAATACGAGCAGGACACATATGAATATCTGCTGAAGAGCACTCCGAAGGTCGGGGCATATGTCAAGACCGCGGATTTCAACGGATACGTCACAGAGGTCAATATCCTTACGGGTATGCTCAAAGTCCAGAGAGAGCGCTCGGACGATCAGCCCGTGCTTATAAACAAGAGCGAGGTCGAGGTCATCAGGGACGGAAGGATAAAGATAGACAGGGACGAGATGAAGGCGCTCAAATCGCTGGAAGGAAAATAAAACCAACGAAGGTATCACGAAAGCGCAAGCTGTCGTGTTCACAATAATATATTGAAAGGGAATGATATCATGGGAAAGAAAATTATCGAAAGTGCCGTTGAAAATGCTTTCGGGAAGGTAAAGCTCCCCGAGCTCAAGCTCCCCGAGGTCAAGGTCAATAACAAGCCGAACGCCGTGCAGATAGCAACGCTCATCTTTGCTGTAATGACGTTTGCCGTAGTCGTCATCAAGCTGATATATGATCTCTATATGGACAGATGCTGCTGTGACGATTATGATGATTATGACGATTTTGACTTTGACGAAGACGAGGTAGATTTTTCCGCCGCAGATGACGGCGAAAAGGATGCCGACTGACAGCATAAACTGATATCAAAGGCTGTGACGGGGAGGAGTAACCGCATACCGCGCTTC
>JAILFE010000138.1 GCA_024697725.1 Oscillospiraceae bacterium | reverse complement strand
TGAATCACGCTGGTTCTTTATTCTCTGCGGCATCTGCGAGCTGAAATTGCCGTGCTGCGCCGCCTTGACCTCACGCTTTGCCATGTCCGTATCAATGGCCGTGATCTGATGCTGAACCATTTTTCGTGCTTCCGCACTGTCGTATGTTTCGATATTCGTTGTAACGACTATCTCAATACCCGAAGCCATAAGATCGGCAAGTATCTCCGATGTGGCAGTAGCAGGATAATCACGGATATAGATCGTTTTTGCGTAATAATCGTTGAACATGAAATAGCTGTCGCGGAAATCGAAATAATCGGGAGAGCAGTACAGCTTGTCCTCTCCCCTTGCAAAGCTCTCCGCCGAGAGCTTCGGAACAGGCATTTCATTCGTACCGATAAAGAAATCCTTGAGCATTTCCACACGTTCCTGTGAGGTCAGTACACGAAGGTTTGTATTCCCTATGCGGTTAAAGCTGTTGATCGCTGCAATATCCAGCGTCTTGAATTTTCTCTGCGCCGCTTCCTCGTCGGGAGCCTTAATTGTCAGGGTGATATACATATTCTTTCGTATCGCGTTCTGACCCTTTTTGATATTTTCCTCCAGCACACGGGTATTGTACTCATATCGTAAATCAAAGAAATCATCTGCTTTCTGCTTCATCAGAGTGCGGTTCCTGAAATCTTCGATATTGAGTCTGCTGTTCCAGAGTGAGATCTGACAGTCAACCGAATCGTCAAGGATATTGGTAAACTCGATGTATCTTTCCAGATACATATACTGCTGTTCCTCGTCCGCAAGATTGAAGTTTATATCATCGAAGGTATATACCTTTGAATAAAGCCTGTTTCCGAGATACCATATATCATCAGAAAGTATCTTGCGGTACGGCATTGTATCAAGTACCTTTTTGGAGAGATTCTTCCTCTCCTTCTTGGGTCTTTCGGCTCTGCGCTTTTTCTTCTGCTTTCCTGCGTTCTGAGCCTGCAATCTTTCCGCATCACGCTCACGGGCATACTTCTTTGCGGAATCGTTCTTTACCTTCTTCTTTTTCTTGGCAGCGGCAGCAGACACAGCAGCTAACGCCGCCGCAGGAATGAGGATATATTCCGCACCGTTCGCATTGAACTCTGACACGAATTTACTTATAAGATCATCGTTCTGCGGTATCTCTACAATTTCTTCCGTGACACTTTCGGAGACGGCTTCACTTCCGATAGTTGTTATTTCTTCCGATACCGGTTCTGTTACGGAAATCTCCGTGACAGTTGTTTCTTCCGAAGTTACGGGGATTTCTGTCACTTCGGGCATTGTTGTCATTTCCGTTATCGTTGTATTCTCCGTAACAATCGGTTCTGTAACAATAACGGTGGATACACTATCTGTCTGATATGCCGTAAAACTATTTTCGGTAATTGCATTATCCGTTACGCTTATTGGGATTGAACCTGTGGAATACCCTTCTGTTCCCGTAATTGGCGGCATAGTTTCCGATACGGCGGGATATGCCGTTTCCGAACTTATTTCCTGCATAGGCTCTGCGGGGGTACCCTTTGATGCTGTGCTCACATCGTAAATTCCTGCCGTCACTGCGTTTTCTTCCATTCATTTCACTTCTTTCTCCTATGTTTCATTCTTTTTATTTCAGCTTTGCGTTCTTTTTCCAGAACGCTGTAATATATCTCACGCACTTTGTCGTGGATCTCCATTTCAGGCGGTATATATTCGATCTTTCTTTTCTGTTTTCCGATATAGAAATCAGTTACCTTACGGGCTATCTTTTCTACGCCCATTCCGTTGTATTTCAGGAATCCAACTGCCGCAAGCGGCGCAGTTTCAAGGATTATGAGATATACAAGTATCTCCGTCGATACAAATTTCTTGCCGAGCAGGAATGTTCCTACCGCAAGTACAAGAATGAGCGCCGAGCAGATAAGCTGCCGACCGTTCATTCCGAGAAAAAACTGTTCCTTATATTCAGTTACGTCCTGTGGAATATCTGCTTTTATCACTTTTCATCAACTCCTGTCTTATCAGCCGCCCAGCGCACGTTTCGTGATCTCACTTGCCTTACTTACTGTCACGGCAAGAATTATTACGGACAACAGCGGCGTGGCATACTGCATAATATGGATAAGCAGACCCTTGTCGCTCATTCCCTCGGCGAAATTCAGCACCATTCCAGAACTCACCTTGTTGTACGCCATAAAGCAAATAGAGAGAACTCCCCACTGCATCGACACGGCGGCAAAATTCTTGATGAAGGCTATACCCGCCGATCTTGCCTGTGAATTAACAAGTGTTGCAAGTGCCACAGGCGAGATCGCTACAAGTATCCCTGTTTCAAAAACAACGCCCAGCATCGTTATGACGATAAGAGAGAACATTATGAACAGCACCGCAACAAGCAGTATGAGCAGAAACGACATACAGATATAATTTATATCCAGCACACCGCCGTCAATGGCTCCTGCCGTTGCAGCCGCCGAGAATGATGAAGCTATCCCCGAAAATGCGTCGCTGTATGATGTACACGATATTCCCTTGAACAATCCGGATACCGCACCGACTATCTTCGATGTATTCTGTACCACCATCGCACTCACGACTATTTTCATAGCAACTCTGAGCGCACCCTCGATTCCTCCGTTGAAATCAATAGCGGCGCAGTATGTGAATACCTCCATGCAGAGAAAGAGCGTCATCAGTGCTGTTCCCGCCGCCGTAAAAACATCTATCGCCGTTCCACACTCGGAAACAACGTCAAAGCTGACCATTTTATCCAGTACCGCTGCAAACCCGTCCGCTTCGGTCTGTATCAGGGACACAAGCTCCTCGAACATATTCTGCCAAACACTCGGTTCCGACATTTTATCACTCTCCTTCCGTTGATCTCCGATGAACGAAAAAAATCCTGTTCACCGGAGATACTCTGCGGCATATTATCAGCCGCCGAGAGATATGGACGAGGGAACGATCGCACCGACTGCCGCTATGATCGCACCGCCGATAAGCGTCTGGAAGCCTCTGGTCTTGCCGTCGGCGTTGTCATCCTTGAAACCGACACCCGTCTGGATACCTCCAACGACCGCAACAAGAGAGCCGAGCCCGATAACACCCGGACCGAGTATACCCATGATCCCATCGATGAATTCCTGTGCGGAAACATCGCCCTCTGCGGAAGCTCGTATAGCGATCGCGGACATTGCCATAGGTACAGCAACGGCAAACTTTCCTGCTCTGGTATTCATAAATCTTCCTACTGCATTAGTCGCTCCGACCATTGCTCTTGCACCGATATCCTCGGCTCTTTCCTTTACTGTTGTCACATAGTTCTTCATGATTGACATTCCTCCATTATTCTGTTTTGATGTTGTCTGTTCCGTACCGAAGTTCACCGGTATACTGTCCGCAGAGCGCGGCGAAATGCTTTCGGAATTGTTCCATGACATTATATTCGGTTCTTTTCTGTACGGAAATTTATATATCTGACCGGACAGCCGTATCTTACGCGCACTCTTATTTTTGTATGTTCATTACTTTACTGCCGAGTACGGCTGCGCGGCAAATACCTATGTGGATATATTCAAAATAAATTCCCGCAGCTTCCACGCACGTTTGTATTACTTTTCTGCCGAGTGCGGGAATTTATCTTAAATTGCAAAAAAAAAGAGAGCCTCGGAACAGAATCAACTTCTGTTCTTCGACTCTCATCAGCCATTACCCGTCACTCATCTGACGGGCTGTTATTCAATTTTCTTTCCTCGACCACACCTGCGGACTTATGTACCTTTTTTCTGCATTCGATTATATAGATACCGCCGCTGCGCCGCTGTAATTCTACATCATTGCCTCTCTCAAAGCATTTGTCTATTATTCTGAGCTGATCCTCATTCAGCAATCTATCACCCCACATTATATAAGGAAAGTTTATCGAAACGTATCCTCAACTCCGCAGGAACATCAGACATCATTTCTTCCTCTGTTTTAACGACACCGCTGTCATTTGTGAGATACATTATCTCAATACCGCTGCTGCCGTTACTATCCGGATCATCGTAAAACTGTGACAGATCGACCGTTACACATTCTGTATCGGTAACAACATTATCTTCAAGATAGAATGTGTTGTTTTCCTTGTCCGCTTCATCAAGCATAAAATATCTCGGATGATTCTTTATATCGAACTTCGGCGTAAAGAACGGCGGCATACCTCTGACAATAGCGATACAGTCGTTGTTATCCATTCTAGACAGCTCATCGATAGTGGCAAGCTCACGCCCCAATATTCCGTCATTATATGATGTACTCCCCTGTTTTGACTTGGTTTTGTTTATTGCCAAAGTATCTATTGTCTCCTTTCCGAGAGCTTTGACAAGATACTCGTTCGTAAACTGATCCTGACCTCCGAGATATAATAATGTATCGCAGTTACCCGGAAGTTCCTCCCAGCTTTTTTCATAGATGCGCTTTAGCTGCGACAAGCTCTGCAGTATTACGACCGCCGATATTTCAAACTTTCTGCACGTTGCAAGTATCTTATCAAAGTCGGGTATCTTGCCGATATTCGCAAACTCATCGCAGATAAAAGATACATGGACGGGCAGTCTGCCGTGAAAATGGTTTATAGCCCTGTCATATAGCGTATCAAACAGCTGTGAATACATCATCGCTGCAAGAAAGTTATATGTCGTGTCAGTGGACGGGATTATTATGAACAATGCCGTTTTCGCATCTCCGACCGTTTCAAGGTTTATATTGTCCTTGAACGTGAGATTGCGGACATCTTCAAGTTTGAAGTGCTGTAATCTAGTTGTTGTCGAAATAAGGATCGACTGCATCGTTTTTCCCGCTGCCTGTTTGAATTCCTCATAATACTGCACTGAGAGCGCATCGGGACAATCCTCCTTGTGCTTTTCCATAATAAGGTCAAGCTCGGATTTTTCTTCTTCCTTGCCCTCTATCACCTTTGCTTTATGTATCAGATCAAGCACATTGGCGAAATTCTGTTCTTCTTCTGTCCCGGTTTCCACAAGCAGGAAACACAGTGCAGACAGCAGCAGCCTTGTCGAATCGTCCCAGAACTGATCTCCGGTCGAAGCGCCTTCCGCTTTTGTATTCAACATAAATGTGTTGATCATTTTGATTATGTTATTGTTATTAATATTCCCGTCAAAATCTTTGAGATAATGAAAAGGATTGTAGTTTGATGAGTGTTTCATATCATTTATATTGAACACCTTTATAACATACCCTTTTAGCTCAAGCATCTTTCCGCAGGACTGCAACAGTTCACCTGAAGGATCGGTCACCACGAACGATGTATTGCACTGCATCAGGTTCGGTTTCACCCAGAATCGGCTTTTACCTGTTCCGGAGCCTCCGAGTATCATAAGGTTCAGATTAAGCATAGGCTTGATCTTTCCGGACTTCTTTTTGTTCCTGCTGACCTCTTTTACAGTCAGCATATCCTTGTCATTGTTATCGCCCTCTTTCACAGTCTCATTAGTTTCTGTTTCTTTCTTCCTGCCATGTTTTTCGTTTTCTTCACGGCGTTTTCTGTCCAGTACAAGAAAGACATCGGACGCAACGATCACATTATTATAAAAATCCGCCTTATCCGATATAAGATCTTTTTCTTTCCGGGTTCCCCAACGGGCTGATCCGTGTTCGGTGC
>JAILFE010000127.1 GCA_024697725.1 Oscillospiraceae bacterium | reverse complement strand
GGTACCGATGCCAGTGGCGGTAGGCAATGCTATCTTCAGATACCTGAAGCAGTCACGTCCAAGAATGGCGGTATGCAGAAATGTATTCGTTGATTTCAAGGCTCCGTTTTGCGGCATGAGCCGAAACATATGCTACGGTGCGTTAAAGCGAGCTTTGCCTGACCGCGATGTAAGGGGATCAGGTTTTCACGTCACCCGAAAAACATTTTCGACAAACAGGCTTAGAAACGGAGTTCGTCCTGAAAGCATTGCAGATGTAATCGGGCACAGGGACACGGAAAGCCTGAAGCATTACCTTTCCCTTGACGATGAACGCATGGCGGCATGTCCGCTCTCCCTTGCGGATCTTCGCCTTGAAATGGAAGGGAGCGATGCGTTATGATGAATATCGCTTTCAAGAGCGTCCTGGCCCCATACATACAAGGGTTACTGGATCAAAAAAGGGCACTTGGCTTCAAGTATGACAACGAGGCATATATACTCGCACGCTTTGACAAGTATTGGCTGGAGACCAATGGGGATTCGGATGACGTGACAATGGAATCTCTTGAAGGATGGACGCGACTGCTTCCGACAGAGGGAAAGTCATCCCAGGCTGGGCGGATATCTGTGATACGGCAGCTGACTCTGTACATGAATGGCCTCGGCAAGATTTCATATGTTCCTATAGATGTTATACGTTACAGCCGCCCTGTTGTCCACGTTCTGTCACCAGAAGAGGTTGCCGATCTCTTCCGTGTGATTGACGGGTATGTTCCCAAAAAGCAATCCACGGAAGTGACAAGGATGGCGTATGGTTACAGAGTGATTTTTCGACTGATTCTTGCAACGGGTCTGCGCAGAAGCGAGGCGGTGTGCCTCCGGCTTGATGACATCAACTGGAAGAACGGTTCCATTACCATTTATAATGCAAAGGGTCATAAGGACAGGGTGGTTTTCATGTCTGGGGATCTTACGAAAGTCATGAGAAAATACACCAGTGACAATCTACGCCTAATGGACACTGAGTGGGTTTTCCCGTCCTTTGATCCCGCCAGGCATTTTTCCGGTGGTGCACTTTCCATACGCTTTAGGCAATTTTGGAAAGAAACCGTATATGCGCCGAGTTGCGCAAAGCCCCCGACAATCCACTCGCTGCGGCACACTTATGTTGTTATGCGCATGAATGCATGGATATCCGAGGGAATCGACCTGAATGTCATGCTGCCTTACCTCAGCAGAGCGTTGGGACACAAATCGTCCAATGAGACCTTCTATTATTACCACCAGGTCAAAGAGACGTTCCGTATTATACGGGAAAAAGACAGCCTCGCGTATGAGATTTTTCCGGAGGTGAGGGTCAGATGAATAATACGGTTAAAAAGAAGCTCTTCTTTTCCATGACGTTGGACTTCCTTGAAACCTACATACCCCAGGACAGTCCAAGCCTGAAAACGGTAAAAACATATAGGGACGGACTTAGCATTTTCAGGAGGTATGTCTCGGACGAAAAAGGGATATCCATGAAACGATTCCTTTTTGAGGATTGCACTTTTGACTTCCTCCTTGACTACCGGAACTGGTTGCTCGACTACAAGAAACACACCAGAAGCACAGTCAACAACAGGCTTGCGGCAATAAAGTCATATGTCCGGTACGCTTCATCACGCGATGTTTCTCTCCAGCAGGTATATTTGAGCATTACCGATGTTCCATTTTTGCGCGTGGAAAAGAAGATGAGGCCCATAATCGAGGAACGTTCAACACTCAAAGCTTTTTTAGATGCTCCGCCCAATACAAGGACGGGATGCAGGGACACGATGATGCTTTCCGTTCTGTTTGACACGATGATACGTGCGGACGAACTCATAAATATCCGGTTGAAAGATGTTAATCTGAAGGTTGCTGCACCCTATATTCTAATTAAGGGTAAGGGCAACAAGGAACGAACAGTCCCTATTTCTGAAAATGTAGTGTCTCTCATTGAAGCGTACATGGCAGAATACCATGATGGGGAGTCAGCTGGGTCTTCCGTCCCATTTATCTACACAGTGTCCCATGATGAGATACATTCTATGTCGGAAAGGAATGTGGAGCGCATAGTGAAAAAATATGCGGACATTGTCCGAAAGGATCATCCAGACCTGCCCAATCCAGTTTATCCCCATATGCTTCGAAGAACACGGGGAACATACCTTTATCGTGATGGAGTGGCAATAGAGACGATTGCTGTGGCAATGGGACATTCGAGCATCCAGACCACGAAGGACCATTACGCATTTCCATCTTTGGAACAAAAACGCAAGGCCATGGAAATAGGGAACCCTGTAATATCTTCTGGCACTGAGGTACCAGAATGGCCCGATGACGAGGATGAATTTGCACGGCTTTGCGGCTTGAGGTAAATTTTTATCCGCATATTTTTTTGAAGGAACAAGGCTTGATCATCAGCATCAAGCCTTGTTCCACAAAAATGTTCGGATAACAAAAACCTGCGGATAAGCCCTCCCACAACAGACCTTTGATCCTGTCACAGCGTCTTCCGCAGAACAAAAACAATGCTTTCGAGAACGGGTCAAGTCGAAGCTGAGCCTGAACGATAGTCGCAAGTCCGTCTATCCCGCGTCGAAGGTCGGTGTATCCCGTAACAAGATAGACCTGTGCGTCCGCTGCCAGATCATTCAGCATAGCTCATGCACCAAAGCGGTCAGAGTATCCGCAGATATATCTGCCGGAAGAGATATTTGAAGTCCGTTTTTCTCGATGCGGATATTTTCGTTTGAACAAGGAACTGATACAGGAATGATGGTCGGAGAATTCTCGATATACTGTTCACGGACTTTTCTTAAGCGGTTGTAATACGTGTTAGGCTTGATCCCATTTTCTGCGCACCATTCTCTGACCGTCAATCCGCTCGCCTGCTGCGCTTCGATCTGTGCTGCCCATTCTTGCAGACGTACTTCCTGCTTTATTGTTGTGATGCTTGTCGTATTTGACTGCATATATTTTACCCTCTCCTGTCTAATATACTCCAATTAACTCCATGGACCAATTTGGATTGTCCAATTTACTTCATGATGTTCCTTGAAGTTTATTATACTTCATTAGACTTCGATGGGGTAGGTGCGGAGGGTTATACGCTTACGATAAAAACAAAAAAATGATTACAATTGCATGAAAATCGTAGCACAAAAAAACGGATAGCCGCCAGATAATGACGGTCTATCCGCTTCTTATTTTTCAAATCACTTTATTGTAACAGTCACAGCATTTTTGATAGCATTAGCAGTATCCCATTTGCCGTTAACTCTTGCAGCGATTGCTACCTTGTAGGTCTTACCGGGTGTGAGATTTTTAGGAGAAGTGTAAACAGTTCCGGTAATATTCTGTGCCTGAACTCTCCACTTCCCTGCCAGATATACAGCTATGCCGTATATGTCAGCACCTTCGACTTTGTCCCATGTGAACCTTACCTGATGATATTTTTCGCTGTACACAACATCGGTTATTTCGGGATAAATATCAGAAATTGAGGTGTTCGCGGCAACTGATGCAAGCACGATGTAATTCATGCAGCCTGCGGACTGCCCGTTTGCGCCGAGTTTAACGCTCTCGCCTGCATTTACTTTTTTAGAATAAAGAAGAAATGTAACATTGTTGCTTGTTTTTACTGTCTGGCTTGTTTTTGTGAAGCTGCCAAGCCATGACGGTACATTTGTCACACGGCTGTCAAGTCCCACATAAAGGGTAATATCTTTATTTGCAGTAACAGCAGCCTGCTCTTTTGAAGATGATTTTGCATCACAGGGAGTAAGTACAGCTTCCGCGCCAATTAGTGAGTCGGGCAGTTCTGTGACAGCGCATCTGTCAGCAGTTCTGTCACCGAACAGCACATCGCCTTTTTGCAGATATGTGTCGATGCCCCATGAGTTATAATAGTCGGTATCAATGACACTGACTTTGCTGATAAGAGTGCCTTTTATCGGGTCATAGCTGATAAGCTGTATATGATCGATGTTTTTTATCAGCATATCAGACTTATCGTATGTGAAGCTGATAGAAACTGTATCTCCGACCTCATAGAACGAAAGGTCTTTGTCAGTGCTGTCAAAGTAGCCGCTGACAGGGAAACGGTATGTGCCGTTGTTCTCAAAGGTTATGGCAGAATAGCCGTTCTGCTGTATATTGATGGCTGTTATCTTGTCGGTAAATTCAGCTGTTGATGCGGCAGGCTGAACATTTTTCAAGTCAAATCTGCCTGCTTCATTTTTTAGCTTGCTCCATGTGTAGCGTGCAAAGTATTTGTCGAAAGTATTGATATAACTGCACGAACCTGCCATCATTATCGAACCTTTTCCGCCGGGAAAACCTCCGGGAGGAAAGCCGTCAGA
Organism: Oscillospiraceae bacterium; assembly: GCA_024697725.1. Classification (GTDB taxonomy): domain Bacteria; phylum Bacillota; class Clostridia; order Oscillospirales; family Ruminococcaceae; genus RGIG4694. Next base: position 3,752 of record JAILFE010000127.1, on the reverse strand, counting down.
TTCGCCCTCACCGCCGTAATAATCTGGAAAACCAAAGCCGTGTCCCATTTCGTGCAGCAGGATATGCTGGGTGGTCGTGCCGTCAATAAGTCCCAGCACAGACTGATCTGAAAGTATCTGTCCGTAGTGATAACCGTAGCCGCCCAAATTTATCATGCCTTTGATGCCATGAAGGTACATATCATAGCGGTTATCGTAACTGCCGTTGTAGTTCCAGTTTTTATTGTTCCAGTGTACATAGCGCGAAAGATCGGTAGGTTCGGCGGGCTGGATAGTCGGGACGCTTGAATTACCCATGCCGCTTGATACCATGTCATCATGCAGCCATGAAGTCGTGGTCTGTGTGTAGACCTTTTCGTCCGGCTGACGGTCAAGGATACAGCTTTCATCGAGTACAGCATACCCAACGACCTTGACATTAACGTGGTCGATCGGCCAGTCATCATAGCCCACAAGGCAGTCATTCCACTTGTTTATAGCTTCTTCAAGCATTTGCGGCAGCTTTTGTCTTTGTGCCAGCGTGATCGGTTCGTAGGACTGCCATATCAGTATGTATTGCAGTGTGCCGTTGCCTGCGATGATCTGATCGTAGATGGTAGACCATGCTTCACATGAACGCTCCGTTTCGATACGATTCTTCCAGACCCAGTCGCAGGCAGTAAGATAATCCTGCGGGATATCTGAGATCGTTTCCGCAGATGCCGATACGGAAACTGATGCAAGCGGTCGGATATGTGAAGTCAACGGCGTCAGATAAAGTGCTGCCGCTGCCAGCACAGCTATGATCTTCTTTTTCTGCATTGATATTTCCCTCCTAAATGTCAGTTGTGGTATTAGTTTTGTTATTTCTTTAAACAAAACTTTTGTACTATTATTGTACCGCATCAGAAGCGAAAAGTCAATTCAATATTGTCCTGAATATCGCATTTTTATTTCCAATGATTGTAATATTATCTTGATTATTATAAATTATTATGATATAATAGTACAATAGATAGGGACACAATGTCCCGCATGATATGCGGTGAATAAGCGGTAAATGTTCAGGTATAAAAGGGGAGGGAATGCATGTGAGTAAAAAAACTATTATCGGGATAGTTGCACCTGTGCTTTCAAGAGTATATGTTCAGGATATTTTGCGCGGTGCGATCAGTCAGCTAAGACACTGCGGCTGTGATGCGCTCATTATTGCGCCGCTGATACAATTTGAAAATAATGTTCAGGCGCATGCAAAGGCTGAACGTGAGATATTCCGTATGATCGGTGCAAAAGATATTGATGCCTTTCTTTATCTGAAAGATGATACGACTATGGGTGCTGCCGTTATATCAGATATAGAACATCGGCTGCTGGAAACGCAGAAATATGTCATGACAGTTGACGAGAGCACACACCCTGTTTTTGACAGCACGCAGTATGATGATTATGATGAGTTTGGCAAAGTCGTCGAACATCTTATAGAGGTTCACGGATACAGGCGAATATATTGTCTGACAGGTTGGAAGGACAGCTTTCAGGCACAGACAAGACTGCGAGCATGGAAAGACCGCATGACTCAGCATGGACTTTATTTCGATGATACCTATTTTGAATACGGCACATTCTGGTATGATTCTGTCACGCCTTATGCCGAAAAGCTGCTTTCAGGTGAATTACAGATGCCTGAAGCTATAGTCTGCGGCAATGATGTTATGGCTGTTGCACTTATCAAGACCCTCATCTCAAGAGGTGTACGTGTGCCTGACGATGTTGCGGTGACAGGATATGACGGGTACCCATTTACTGCAAATGTTGATGTAACGCTGACGACATATGTGCGTAATAATTTTCAGTTGGGTGCAGATGCGGTACGCCGACTTCATCGCAATTTGACAGGGCTTTTATGCAGTTCTGTGGAAAGTCAGAAAAGCGGATTTTTGATAGGAAGTTCTTGTGGCTGCACCAATATTCCGACAAAACAGCTGTCTGTTGACCCTTGTGTAACGATCCCGCGAATGTGGTCGGAATACACGTTCGGCATCAATATGGCTCCTGCTCTCGAACAGGCAAAAAATGTTTCGGATTTTCTGGCGTGTGCGCTGTATCATAGCAAAGAAATCTACCATATGCAAAGGGTAGGGATATATCTTCGCGGACATTCGGGAGAATATGTATTTGCTGCTACCTGCAATGCTGACGGGACTCCGCAGATACACCGCTGTGATATGTCTTTAGATAGCGCATCAGCATTCCTTTCAGGTAAAGACGATCCTGAAATCGTGTTTGTTTCTCCGCTGCATCTGAATGAAAAGCAGTTCGGGGTCATATCTGTATCATTTGGTGAGAATTACCGTGTTTACGATGCAGGCTGGCTTAACTATGTTACTGTGTTGACGCAGGCACTTGACAGGCTTTATTCCGAATGTTCTGATGAACTGAACAGTACTTCCGAAACTGAACAGGGGCACAGGCGTTCGGCGCTGAATGAAAAGCTGATCATGCTGCGTAAAAAGCTGCGCGAAACATCTGCCGAACAATGGACGGTCGATGCACTTTGTAAAGAGAGCGGGCTGTCAAAAAGCACTTTGCAAAAACATTATAAGCAGCTGTTCGGAAAAAGCATGTTTGAAGACCTGATAGATTTTCGCGTAGAAGAGGCAAAGCGCCTTCTTTCCGAAACGGATCACCCGCTTTCAGAGATAACTGTTATGTGCGGATATTCTACAGAAAGCTATTTCATGAAGCAGTTCAAGCGCATCACCCATCAAACGCCATCGGAATACCGTCGGCTTCACCGAACGAAAAAATAAGCTGTCGGACATGTGGCTTGGACTGATTACAGAAACAAGATCAGTGTTGTATGCTTTGCACTGTTCTATTATCAGCACGTTGTTTGAATTACACAATTAAATGTTATTATTAATATCAGATATCACGAAAACGATATGAACAAAAATGAAATATCCGATTTGTTATTGACAAATATACGTGGTTTTGTTATGATTTATAAGTGGAATTTTAATCTATCTCCGAAAAATGAACTAATAGATCGGAAATGACTATAATAAGCGATAAGTGAGTTTGATTATGATAATGAATAAAAAGGAACTAATTATCCCTTTGATGATTTTCACTGCACTTATTACAGGTTGCGGCAGTTCTGAAACAGACGATGAACCTGATCATGATGATCTTTTTGCGCCATTAGAAAACGAATTTGAATTTAAAGAGGGCACATATCAGAAAAAGAACAGCGATGAAAAGATAGTACTTATTGACCAGAAACTTTTTCAGTTTGTTGGTTTCGACTATAATGAATTATGGTTATCCCCTTAACACACCACAAGTAAGATCACTGCACTAAAGCAGCCAAAAGCCTTAAATACGCACTGTTTCCCAGCTTGCGGCGGTTGAATTTGTAGCAGTATTCGGCAGCATACAACGCTGTGTGGATCTTTTCGTTTCCGTGATAAGTTCCCATGATCATTGCTTTGAAGTTTGATATAACTTTATGCATCCAATTCAGCTGACCGCTTGTCGGATCATATGTCTCAAAAACATGTGTGTATGCCGTTTCGTCAGGGTTCTCCCTCAAATATCCGTATTAATCCTAAACCTTCACCATCAATTTCGCTGCCAAAAGCTTACATCCACATCTTCCGTACATTGTACGTTTCACCATTTTGACCTTGTTGTTTGTGCCTTCGACAAATCCGTTTGATAAAGGCGATGACACGGCATTCTCAATAGCTTCAAGATCGTTTTTCATACTT
>JAILFE010000343.1 GCA_024697725.1 Oscillospiraceae bacterium | reverse complement strand
GGATTCGCGTCCGTAGAAGTATTCAAAGTTTGCAGACATATCTAACTCTCCTTTCTCACTGCCTGTTCTAACCGGGAAAGTTAGTTTTTCCCGATTTTTGAATTTCAGGCAGATGACACAGTTAGTAGCATTTGCGCCTTTGAAACTTCGTTATAGTCCGATTTTACGCCGCTTTTTATAAACGAAAATAAAAAAAGGAACTGAACCTTAAACAATGCCAATCAGACCGAGTAATAACTCCGACTCTGAAGGCTGTGGGTTCAATTCCCGTCGGGCAGACCATCGTGCATCTCAGCAAACCACGCAGATACGTGGTTTGCTGAGATGCTTTTTTGTTCAATACTTTGAAATGGGTCTTATATGGGTCTTATTGTCCTTTGTTGTGACCTGTCGTTACTTAACCTGTCTTGGTGCAGACTATCGAATTCCGCCTTATGTCATATTCGTTAACGGGATCGGTCGGCGGCTCAGGATCGGTGTTTTTGCCGAATGATAGTGCATCTGCAACAGCATCGAACGCTTTCATCTGGTTCTCTCTGAACATATGCGAATAGATGTTCAGCGTGGTCGATACCTGCGAATGACCGAGCACTCCAGAAACGGTCGTGGGGTCAACGCCCGAACCTACTAAAAGCGAGGTATATAAGTGGCGAAAGCTGTGCAAGCCATAGCATGGGAAATCATGCTTTTTGCAGAAGCGTCTGAGCCAACTGTAAGGCGAATCGGGATTCATCGGGCTGCCGTCCCATTTCACGAACAGTCTGTCGGTCTCGATCCATTTGTCTCCGAGACGTTCGCGTTCTTCGTCCTGTTCGTCCTTATAAGTCATAAGAAGCTCGACGATTTCCATAGGTACTTTGACATACCTGACAGAGCTTTCTGTCTTGGGTGTGTCGGTGTATATCCCTCTGTCCTTCGTATAGTTCGATGTGCGCTGAATATGTATCATTCCCGTTGAGAAATCTATGTCCTTCCATTCAAGACCGAGCAGCTCGCCGCGGCGCATTCCCGTGTAGATGTCGAGCGTGAAGAGCATTCTCCATTTCATCGGGACATCTTCGAGCAGTTCAAAGAGTTGATGTGTCTCTTCCTTTGTAAGTATCTTGCGCTCTTTCTTGCTGCCTTTGGGAATTGTAACGCGCCTGCATGGATTGTCCGAGAGCATATCCATTTTTATCGCATAATCAAGAACCGTTGATATGAACGAAAGATAATGCACCATTGTTTTGCGTGAAAGCGATTTTCCGGTGCGCTCGTGGGTTCCGTCGGCTGCGAGACTGTTGATGAACTTCTGGATCTCGCGGGTCGTGAGCTTATCGAGACGGATGTGACCTATCGCTGCATACGTCCTTTTTGTAAGCCTGCGTTGGCGGACATAAGTGGTGTGCTTCAGATTGAGGCTGGCATAGTTTTCAAACCATTCCTCGGCGAAGGTTTCAAACTTGATCGCCGAAGCTATCTGACCGCGCTTGCAGTCCTCCTCGAAAAGAACCGCCTGCCTGTTCAGTTCCTTTGTTATCTGGGCATCAGTCATGTCTGCTTCGGGTGTCCATGTTCTGCGCTGAAATACCTGCGTTCCGTCGGGACGATATCCACAAGAAACTTTTATACGGTAACTGTTACCTCTTTTTTCTATTGATGCCATATGGCAAACCTCCTTTGCTTTGCCATTGGCATATTTCTGCGTTGACAGTATTATATCACTGCCGAATGATAATGTCAAGAGTAATATGCCTTTTGATTATTAAGATGCGTTTTTATCTTTATCGCGTGGATCATCGCCGAAAACGGCTCTCATAAGCGAGTCTTCGCTGATGAGATATTTTCGTCCTGCCTTGAAACAGTGCAGTTCCCCGTTCCTGCACATCTGACGGACGCGGTATTCCGAAAGTCCGTCTATCATTGCCGCTGCTTCACTTATCGTATAAAGTCTTCTGTTCATTAAATTCCCCCTTATCTTTCCCACGAACTATATCTGCTGCGATATGTATTTCTGCTGTCATATTGTCTCTGACGTTCTTCCTCGCGACGCTGCTTTTCAAGCTGCTGCACTTCAAGTTTATGATGTTCAAGAAGCAGCTTATAATCATTCTCCATAAAATCGAGATACGATCTATACTGTTTGTCCGCTTCATCGCGTTTTTGTTTTAACTGTGCCGTTTTGTCGGATAATTCAGATACTTCATTTCGGAGCGAAGGGATATTATTGTATATTCTTTCGATATCTTCCTCAGAGTATAATTCCATCTCATCATATCCGTCGAGCCGCCTCAATTCATCCATCATTTGTGGGGTAAATCTTTTTTGGTGCGATATTTCAAGATATCTCTTTCCGTCCGTCATAACATTTTCGGATAATTTTAATCTCCTTTGCTTTCTTTCAAGACGGTCTTTTTCACGCTGATATTTTGCATCATATTCATCAATTATCTTCGTGAAATCACTCTCGGAAGTTATGTTATTATACGTAATATATTTCAATAATTCCGCCGAACGGATAAGCTCTGCATAATCCGCATTTACGACGGCTTTTTCAATCATTGCCTGCCGATATATTATTTTCTGGAGCTGACGCAGACAGACCGCACACTCGAATGCAATGCCTGTATATTTCTCAATATCTGACAGAGTAAGCACGCTGTCTTTCTGCTCGATGCGGAGCATTATCGCTTCAAGAGAATATCCGTCACCGAGGCGGTAAGAACGTATCCCGTGTTTTGCGTTCGGAGCCTTTATCGTGATATACTTTTTCTGCGTGATCGTGTACCCCTCACGCTGCATATACTCCAAGAAATCATCGAGAGTATTGACCGAAACATCGCACACAGCTTTGTCGATAACGGAACACATCTTTGCTTTCCAAGAGGTGCCTCGCTTTCTCGCTATGTATTCCGCATGGGAGAGGGTGCTGCGCTTCTTCGGATTTTCAATAACACTCAATCCGTTGCTGCGGCAGATACGGTCGGAAAGCTCCCGACACTTTTTCAGGCTCGACTTATTCTGGTACCATATTTTTCCATTCTCATCATATGGACACAAGGCGATGTGATTATGAATACTATCAGTATCAACGTGGGTGCTGACAACAAAAATGGAGTGAAAACCGAACGCCTGTCTCGCCCATGAAAGACCGATCTCATTTGCTTGTTCGGGAGTAACTTCGCCCGGCGCAAAAGACTGGATATAGTGATGTATCCTGATGCGGTTCTTGCGCGACACATCGCCTTCGCTCTCGACCTCGGAAATATCGAATCTTTCGTGAGAATAATACTCGAAAATATCTTTGAACAAATTGTAAATTCCGTCTGCGTCGGTCGAGCAATTCCGGCCGTTTATGAGTTCGCCGTTCCTGTTCTTCTTCGGGTTCAGAATGTATTTGAGACACGCCATCGGTGTGCTGTGAACCGAGCTGCATTTGATTACCGCCAAGTCTATATCACCGCCTTTGGGGTTCGGATAGCTTTGCTGAGATTCTCCATGCAAGCGCTGATAACGCGACATGTCTCCTGCATAATGCTGATGTCATTTTCATAGACACT
>JAILFE010000063.1 GCA_024697725.1 Oscillospiraceae bacterium | reverse complement strand
CAGCTCTCCCGTCTGGGAGGCACGGTATACACCGCAGGCAGTATCACGGCGCATATCGGCGAAGGACTGATGCTTCCGGTCTCGGAGCTCAACAGGCTGCGCAGGGCTGCCGCAGATGCTCTCGATGATGCACGGGCAGAGGCAGCACGGCATGATTATGCGATAAACGAGGACTGCTTTGAAGACCTCACTCAGTCCGAACCGGAAAAGCATATCAGCCGCATACATATCCGCAGTGCCGGGTGTCTTGAAACAGCGCTCAGATACGGCGAATATGCAGTATTACCGGTTTCGGAATGCACCTCTGACAACGTATATGCCGACAGAACGATCGCCGCGCCGCCGCGCTTTATCACCGACGAAAAACACCTCGCACACGAGCTGGAACGGCTCGCCGCTGCGGGATACAAGCGGCTCTACTGCAATAATACCGCTCACATACGAATAGGCAGAAGGCTCGGATTCATCCTCAGCGGAGGGTACGGGCTGAATATAACCAATTCCTATTCCGTATGTATGCTCCATGATATGGGGCTCTCGGACTGCACTGCATCCTTCGAGACAAAGCTCCACGATATCTCGGCGCTGTGCGATATCATCCCGATATCAATGATAGTATACGGCAGGCTCCCGCTTATGCTGGTGCGCTGCTGCCCGATAAGACAGTCCCCGGGCTGCATGGGATGCCGTCACAGGATCACCGACAGGACGGGGCGTGAATTCCCTGTTTTATGCAGTCCCGGAAAGGAATATTCCGAGATATTCAATTGTGATACACTTTTCATGTGTGACAGACTGGATGAGATACACGGCGTCACATATTTCGATCATCTCACCTGCACCGATTCTCCGGACGAACTTGAAAAAGAACTGGAGCAGTGCAGAGAGGGCGAAAAGCCCGAAAATATCACACGGGGGCTATATTACCGCGGCGTGATATAACACATATTCTAATGAAAGGAGTGAATACCCGCATATGGCTGCTGAATTTTCCTCTACAGAATTTTCCGCACTTTCCTTTATAAGTCTGCTTTACACCTTTGGTCTGGCAGCATCTATCATCGGACTTATCGCCGTAATAACGCAGAAGCCCTCCGAAGAGCAGAAAGCGATGATGGGGCTCAATATGTTCGTTACAATATCGTGGCTCGGGTATTGGCTCTGCACACGCGCAGACGATCTGCATGAATATATAACCTGCTCAAAGCTTATATATACCGGCGGATGCCATCTGTATTTTTTCATGCTGATGTTCATGTGCAGCTACTGTGAGATAAAGTTGCCGAAGATAGTAAACGTGCTGCTCGTCTCGTACAACTGTATACTCAACGCACTGATAATCGCCATAAATCCCGAAACGACGTATTTCTATGTAAATCCGAGCCTTGTCGCCTTCGATGACCATTATTCGATAATAGCGGGGAACGGCTCGGTATACTGGATATATCTGCTCACCAATCTCGGATACTGCGTAGCGGTAGTGGGCGTGCTGCTCTATGCGATAGCCCATGAAAAGAGCGGGCTCGGAAAGCTGATAGGGCTTGTCCTCTCGGCGCTCTCTCCGTTCTTCTTCAGTATGCTCTATTCGATAAAGGTCACCGAGATCGACCTCACACCCATAGGGTATATCGTTTCCGAAGCGATACTTCTCCTGCTGATATATGTATCAAAGCTCTACGATGTGCGCGATACCGCGCGGGAATACATCATAAGCTCACTGAAGGACGGCATCGTCGTGCTCGACAGGATGTACCGCATCAAGGGCTGGAACGACACAGCCTCCGAGATATTCCCCGAGCTCGGCAGCGCTTCGATGAACAACCGTATCGAGGATGTCTCCGACAGGATAACGAACGTGCTCTATCACAGCATATCATCCACCTCCGCCGGAGATCATTCCGACAGCTCCGATGAGAACTCTTCTCCCGCAAAAACGGTCAAGCCCGATGACAAGGATATTATCGTTATCGGAGAACGTTCCTTCCGTCCGTCTATCCGTAAGATAAACGACGACAAGAACGAAGGCACCGCCAAGGGCGTGGTCATCTGGTTCACTGATATCACGAACGACCTGAATTATCAGAACGACCTCGAACGCGACGTTAAGATCAAGACCCAGCGCATCAAGACCATGCAGCGCCAGATAATCTACAGTTTTGCGACACTCACCGAAAAGCGCGACAACGAAACAGGCGAACACGTCAAGAGAACGAGCGCCTATGTTGAGATACTCGCCAACGAGCTGCGCTTTGAATGCCGTTATCCTCAGTTCCTCAATGATACCAATATCGAATATCTCAAGCTCGCGGCGCCTCTTCACGACATCGGCAAGATGGCTGTTCCCGACAGTATACTCAAAAAGCCCGGCAAGCTCACCGATGAGGAATTCAATCAGATGAAGAGCCACACTACCGAGGGCGGACGCATCCTCGACGAAACGATGAGCGATATCGAGGGCGACGGCAAGGACGAAGACGGAACACGATTCTTTACGATCGCAAGGGATATCGCGCTTTTCCACCACGAAAAATGGAACGGCAGAGGCTATCCCACAGGCATATCGGGAGAAAACATCCCCGTTGCCGCACGTATCATGGCAGTCGCCGATTTCTTCGACGCGCTCACCTCCGATCGTCCTTACAAAAAGGCATATTCTCTCGATCAGGCGTATACTATACTTGAGGAAGAAAAAGGACAGAGCCTTGACCCCACAATGGTAGATGCATTCATGCACGCACGCAGCGAGGTCGAAAAGATCGTGTTCAGGACAAGAGGTCTCCTTGCTATAAACGATGCTCCGCTCTCCGAACGTGACAAAGCAGCTATGGAACGGTCAAAAAAGAGAAAGAACCGCATAAATACAGGCAATGATACACCGACCGAAGAAGCTGCACCGGTGAAGAAGACCGGCGCTCTGCCGCGCCTTTCAAAAATACCCGACAACATAACAGATACAGATCTGTAATACGGAAAGGATACAGCATCATCCGATGAAAAATGCAAGTAAAATACTCGCGTTCCTGTTCTTCCTGCTTGCAGGCATAGTAACAGGAACGGTGATAGGAAAGCTGTGTGCAGGTACGGCACTCAGCTTCCTTTCTTATACCATGTCCGTGGGTTTCAGTACCGACAGCCCCGCTGTGCTCGATCTGATAATACTGAAGCTCTGCTTTGGCTTTGAACTGAGCGTCAATGTATCACAGATACTCTGCACAGCCGCCGCACTGCTGATATACGGCAAAACGAGCAGAGGTGCGTGAATATGGGGAATTACGATAATATAAGAGCAGTCGCTTTCGATCTCGACAATACGCTGTCCGACAGGAAATACACCTTTTCATGCCATGCGTCGCGTATGGCGGATATGGTGCTCGGCGATTCTCCCGACGAAACAAAGAAGTGCTTTGCCGAACGGCTCATCGTTCTAGACAACAACGGCTATGCCGAAAAGAAAGATGTATGGAGCACAGTCTGCTCCGAATTCGGGGTGAGATCGGAGCATTCCGTATATATGCACGAATGGAACAAAAGCGCTCAACTTTTCAGCCGCCGTGAACCGTATGCCGAGGAGCTGCTCAGGTCTCTGAGCGGGAAATACATACTCGCACTGCTCACGAACGGGCGTGTCGATACACAGTCGATAAAGCTTGACGGCATCGGGCTCAGAAAGTATTTCAGCACGGTCATGATATCCGGCGAGACGGACACTGCCAAGCCCGATACCCGGATATACCTCATGCTTTGCGAAAGGCTCGGCGTTTCCCCGTCACAGACGCTTTATATCGGCGATCATTTTGAAAATGACATACGCGGTCCTCTCTCCGCAGGCATGAAAGCGATACTCTACGACAGATACGATACATACGGCGGGATATACCCCGAAACGATATCATCACTGAAAGAACTTGAAAAACTATTGATGTGAAAACCGTAAAAAGGAAGAACTATCATGAAAAAAAGTCTGGAGCAGCTCGAAAAAGAAAAAGTGAGATCACTTTTAATCGCAGGAGCAATAATTGCGGCCTTCGGCATATTATTATTTTTCATCCGCGACAACACTGTCACATCTGCGACATCTTATATAGTGGGCAGTATATTCCTTATCGCGGGACTGGTGATCATCGCACGCGGGGTGATAGCAAAGAAAAAGGGAATAGAATACGATGACCCCAATTCTCCGAAAGCTATCGCGCATAAAAACAAAATACTCGCACGTCTGCCCGCAGCCCGTGAAGCATCGCACAGACACGGCACTTTCCGCGATGAGACAAAGGTCTATTCCGTGACCTTCGGCGGTATATTCATGGGTGTGATGTTTGCGATAAACCTTGCACTGCTCGTGTTCAGGGGCAGCATATCCCCGCTGATGCTCATTATGCTGATCATATCTATCATAGTATTTGTTGCCCTCGTGCTGAACAAGGAGGATAAAAAGCTCATGGCAGCCGCTGCGGAAAAAGGGTATGATATCAATGAGATAAATGCCGATTTTGCAGCCTCCGCCTGCTATCACAACAGTTTTTTCGCTATCGGAAGGAAATTCCTCTTCACGAACGATCTTCTTGTACCTCTTTCGGGGCTGATATGGGCATTCCCGCGCAAGCAGTGGGTATACAACTACATCAACGGCATTTACACAGGCCGCTCCAACCACTTTTTCCTCGAATTATACTTTGACGACGGCAGGAGCGTCGAACTGTCCTGCCAGGAGATGACCTGCTATCTTGCCATAGACGAGCTCCGCTCGGTCCTCCCCTCACTGACGACAGGCTACAGCAAAGAGCTCGCAGACGCGCTGTATCAGTACGAAAAGGATCCGCACAGCTTCCCCGGAAATACCGCACTCCCCGATATATATGCATTCGCAGAGCCGGCTCCGGATAATACCTGACATCGGATATGAGAGAATTCTTCAAACGGCTCCGCGCCTATCTCCTTGTAGTTATTGCGATCACTGCTGTCGTTCTCGGTCTGTACCGGCTCATGAAGATACAGCTCGTTGACGGTGCGTCCTATCTCAACAAGGCTCTGACCGCATCGACGAGCAGGCAGGTACTCAAGCCCCCGCGCGGTGAGATCATAGATGCCGGCGGGATGCCGCTCGTATCAAACAAATCCTGCTTCAATGTCATAGTGGACAAGGCTTTTTTCCCCGCAGACGACAACGCCGCAAACCGAGTTATACTGCTGACGGCACAGCTGCTGGAAGCCGAGGGCGTTTCATGGAACGATATACTGCCGATAAGCCGTGTATACCCGTTTTCATTCGACAACGGACGGGATGACGATATCAGCGAGATGCGAAAGATCATAGCCGTACAGGGCTATGCCACAGCCGAACAGTGCATCATGGCGATGTGCAGCAATTACGGCATATCCGACAATTATTCCCCCGAGGAACAGCGCCGTATCGCAGGCGTGAGATATACAATGGAAAAGCGGAACTTTTCTGTTGCGAACCGGTACACCTTTGCCGAGGATATATCTATGGATGTGGTCGTAAAGCTCAAGGAACAGAGCTTTGAACTCGACGGCATAGATATATCCGAGGATGCCGCCCGCGTCTATGAGGTCGGCGATGTAGTTCCGCACCTTATAGGCACAGTCGGCGCTATCGACGCGGATGAATACGCCGCTCTCACCGAGCAGGGCTATTCCCCCGACGACAAGGTCGGAAAAAGCGGCATCGAGCTTGCTATGGAATCCGAGCTGCGCGGCAAAAAGGGCATACGCGAGATAGTCATGCAGAGCGGCTCGGTCATATCCGACAAGGTGACGGAAGAGCCCGTTCCGGGGAATACCGTCAAGCTGACTATAGACAGCGCATATCAGCGCAATATACAGACGATACTCGAAAACCATATCATATGGCTCAGGGGTCAGACCTCGCCGAAGGCGGCAGGCACGGGAGCCAACGCCGGAGCGATAGTCGTGCTCAACGCAAAGACAGGCGCTCTGCTCGCGGCGGCATCCTCCCCGACCTATGACCTCAACGATTATATAGACCATTATTCCGAGGTGGTCGCCCGCGAGAACGACCCCCTCGTAAACCGCGCAGTCAGCGGCACATACCGTCCCGGCTCGACCTTCAAGACCGTCACGGCTGCTGCCGCTCTGAACGAAGGGATAATAACTCCCTCGACCTATATCACCTGCAATCATGTATACACCTACTGGGACGACTACCAGCCGCTCTGCACAGGCTGGCACGGCACTATCAACGTAGTGACCGCTCTGAAGGAATCCTGCAATATATTCTTCTATGAAACAGGCCGCCTTTCGGGGATCGACCTCATAGATGAATATGCCGCGCTTTTCGGTCTCGGTGAGGATATGGGGCTTGAGATCGGACGCGGAATCAAAAAAGGCTATGTATCCTCCCCGCGCGTTTTTGACAGGCTCGGACTGTCATGGCAGGCTGGAAATATAGTTCAGACGGCGATCGGTCAGTCCGAGACTGCCGTAACACCGCTGCAGATGGCGTCACAGGCTATGATGATAGCAAACAAGGGCGTCAGATACCGCACATATATGGTAGACAGCATCTACACCTACAATACAAAGCAGCTTATATCACAGACACAGCCCGTAAGGGAAGCCGTGATCGAGGACAAGACAGGCTATACCTTTGATACCGTGATCGCCGGAATGAAGGAAGCCGCGGCATTTGACCCGTACAGCTACCCCACCGAGGCACAGTATTATACGGGAAAATATCTCCTCACCGACCTGCCGCACAGTGCCGCCATAAAGACCGGTACTCCGCAGATGACCTCCGCAACCGACACAGGCTCGGCTTTCATCGGATTTTATCCAGCCGACGACCCCGAGATAGCTTTTTCGGGATTTATCGAGCACGGTGAATATTCAAAATTCATGGTGCGTCAGATAATCGAGGCTTATATCGACGAAAACTACAGCATACAGCCCCTCTACGGCGATATCGGAGTATATTTCCCCGATGACGAGGATACAGTCACGGAGCAGCCCGAAGAGATGATTATTGACGAAGAGCAGGATTATGCCGAATACTACGAGGATGAGTATTACAGCTACGACTATGACAATGACGAACAGGCACAGTCGGAATCATTCTATGATGAAGACCATACCGGAACGGATATGACCGCGGACAGCGATATCTCCGATGAAGAGCCGTCCGAAGATGCCGCAGCAGAAGCGGAGGAGACATCTCCCGAGCCCGAACCTGAGACCGACACACCGTCTGCTCCCGAAAACGTCCCTGTTCCCGAACCGGAACCTGTTCCCGAGCCGGAACCTGTTCCCGAGCCGGAACCTGTTCCCGAGCCCGAACCCGAGCCGGAGCCCGAACCCGCAGAAACTCTGCCCGATATCTCTCTGGTACTGCCGGAGCTCACACAGCCTCCGGATGAAGCACCCGAAGAATAAAAAAGTCTGTATCTCATACCCAAAATGAGATACAGACTTTTTTACTGTTCCTCTGTATGATCGGAATATCTCACCCTTATTGCAGGGCGGACACCGAACGATACATTGACACTAGTCCCCATAAGATTTGCCGACCGATTACCGACAAACACAACCTCGTTTTGTCTCTTTCCCGGAGAACGCAGCCACCAATCTATCCCGCAGTCCCTGATATCGTCGCTGACAGCGTTCGCCTCGTTAATGCTGAGCAGATATATCCTGTCATCCGTATCATTCCCCCAGTCCATATCATATGAGGAATCGCCCTTGGTGAAGGTATTGTGCGCCATAACTATCGCCGACCTCTCACCATCGGTGAATTTGCTGTTATAGAAATCCTCGTTGAGCCACCTGCGCAGAGAACAGTTCTCCCATGTGATATCCGTTTTGCTGTCATTATATGGCTTTTCCGCAACCGCTCCCTGACAAAACAATGTGCAGATACCGTCCGTTTTGTCTGTTACATACCAGGTATATCTGCCGAACGCCACCACATCGCCGACCTTGGCACCGGCTATCGCGTCAAGCTCTGCCGCCTCCTCGGAGGAAGTCCTGTTCATACTTTCGGGAGCATTGCCCGAGAAGCTGAGATTCAAAGCCGGACGCACAGCGCCGTAGTCATTGCCCGAAACATCTCCGCCGGGATCTATTTTCGCCTCACTGTTGTTACCTGCACCGACATATGCCGTATAGTCTTTATTCGCCCCCGGCGACCTCAGCCACCACCACTGATGTTCCATACCGTACCAATTTCCGCAATGGCGCACCTTTTTATCAAGGGTGTTCGCCTCATCCAAGCTTAGCAGAAAGATATGATCGTCTGTATCATCTCCGCCGGGAGTGCCGTATTCGCTGTTATCGGGATTGGTATTGTGGGTCAATGCTATCAGTGTTTTTTCCTCATCTGTAAATGTATTGTAGAATTTTTCATTGAGCCATGCCCGCACAGTGGAATGATCCCATGTATCGATGCAATGATAACTCGGTTCATTAAATGGCATCTTTATTACCGGCTTTTCGCTCAGAAGCGTGCATCCGCTGTCCGTTTTGGCTATCACATACCATCTTATATCACCGAATACGACGATATCTCCCACAGATGCACTTGTCAGTTCCACCGCTACAGCTTCTTTAGCCGGCTTGCTGCATCCCGATAAAAAGCTCGAAACAGCAAGCATAACAGCTGCCGATACAAACAAAAATATTTTACCCTTCTTCATATTTATCACATACTATTCTTTTTCATTCCTGACGAAGTCAGTCTTCTATCGAGGCTATCTCGCTGAAATGCTCCGTTATGAACCGCTGTGCCTCGGGAGTCAGCACGACTGTACTATACGGCACTCCACGTGCTGAGATCTTTGTGCGCGAGACTATGCCAACGCTCTCGGAGAGCTTTGTCACCGCCTTGCAGTTCATCCCCTTGGCGTCCTTTTTCTCGCAGAGCAGACCCTTTTCTATCAGCCAGTCGCCGATAGCGGTGCGCACGCCCCTTGTCTTGAAATTTATACCCGATGCGGTGATGATATTGTCCGAATACTGCGATATTGTAAGGTCATCCTCGGAAATAATATCCTCGGTGAGCTTTTTTGCTATCTCATGCAGAGGATGCTCCGATACGGCAGCAGCCTCCTTTTCACTGAGCCTTACGCCGCCGTTCTGTTTCTTCCAGTCCGCTATGAGCTTTATGAACTCATCGCCGTAACGCTCCAGCTTCATGCTTCCGACACCCGATACCGCAAGGAACTCACCCTTGCTCACGGGCAGCTTTGAGCACATATCCCTTAGCGTTGCATCGGTGAATACCTGATACGGCGGTATCCCCAGCGTTTCGGCAATGCTTTTTCGCAGCTGCTTCAGCTTTTCCATGAGCCTGCTGTCGAGAGCGTATTCTGCGCCGGTATGTACGCGTTTTCCCTTTACAGGCTTTTCCTTAGGCAGCATAATATATACGCTTTCCATGCCCTTGAGCACCGGAACGGCCTTTGCCGTCAGCTTCAGGACAGGGCGGTCGCTGTCTGTCCTGACAAGATATCCGTTTGAAGTAAGTCTGCCGATTATGTCCTTTATGCGTCCTGCGCTCATATCACTCATTATCCCGTAGGTCGGGAGAGAGGAAAAGTTGTATTCCCTTATGCGGTCATCGCTCTCGCCGCGCAGCACCTTTATCACCATTGCAGCGCCGTAGCTCTGTCCCATCCTGTATATGCAGGACATTATCTTCTGAGCCTCGACGGTCACATCCGTCTTTTCGGTATCTCCGCTGCAAAACGAGCAGTTTGCGCATTTCCCCGAAGAGTCCTCTCCGAAATAATTCAGTATATATGATCTCAGACAGGCTGTCCCGTGGGAATATTCCGTTATTGCACTGAGCCGCTTCAGATCGCGCTTTTTCAGCAGCTCTGCGGTCTTTTCGTCAACATTTCCCTCGCCGTAGCTGTTTTCTATCATATACTTTGCGAGACGGTAATCCGCGCCGCTGTAAAGCATTATGCAGTCTGCGGGCTCGCCGTCGCGTCCTGCCCTGCCCGCCTCCTGATAGTAGCTCTCCATATCCTTGGGCATATTGTAATGTATAACGAATGATACGTTCGATTTGTCTATCCCCATGCCGAAAGCATTCGTTGCCACGATTATGCGCACACGGTCATAGATAAAATCCTCCTGGTTCTTCATGCGCATATCATCAGCCATCCCCGCATGGTAGGGAGCGGCGGAAAAGCCGTCATTTTCGAGCTTGAAGGCGACCTCATCCACATTTTTCCTTGTAGAGCAGTATACTATGCCGCTTTTTCCCTCATAGCCCGAAAGCAGGCTTTTCAGTTCCTCATATTTATTGTCGGGAGTTTTAACGCCGAAATACAGATTGGGTCTGTCAAAGCCGGTCGTCACGCAGTACGGATCTTTCATCTCGAGCGAGCTCACTATATCCGCACGCACTCTTTCCGTTGCAGTCGCAGTGAAGGCGGTCACAACGGGGCGCTCAGGCAGAGAGGCTATGAACTTTATGATATTCATATAGCTCGGACGGAAATCCTGTCCCCACTGTGATATACAGTGTGCCTCATCGACCGCCACCATAGATATGTCTATATCCGCCGCGACCCTTCCGAAACCCTCGGTATCGAGCCTTTCGGGAGCTATATATACTATCTTGTACATACCCGCGCGGATATTGTCTGTGACCTTTCTCTGCGCGGCGGCGGAGAGAGTGCTGTTGAGATAAGCCGCCCTTATGCCGGACTGCACGAGTGAACTCACCTGATCGGTCATGAGCGATATCAGCGGAGATATGACTATAGTGATACCGTTCATCATCAGCGCAGGCACCTGAAAGCAGATGGATTTACCCGCTCCCGTCGGCATGACCGCGAGCACGTCCCTGCCGGAGAGTATCTCATCTATGACCTTCTCCTGTGCGGGGCGGAAGCCCTTGTAGCCGAAATAGGTTTTCAGTATCTCCAGTTTATTCATCATCAGTTTCCCCTGATATTTCCGTCTCCTCGCCCTCGTCGGCGGCAGCTGATCCTCCGGTGTTTTCCTCATCGGAAACAGCCTCGCTGCTGTCATTTTCTTCTTCAGCCGACTGATCGGAAGCCGCATTATATGCAGCATCTGCATTGTTTGCGGCAGCGACCGGTAACTCAGCTATCTTCTTGCGCGAACCGCGCTCCAGTATCACGATGAGCACCAGACATAACAGTCCCGCGATCGACAGCCTGATGCCTATCGCCAGTCCCTTGGGGAAGAATTTCATCTCTATCGTGTGAGTCCCCGCAGTCAGCGGAACTCCGATAAGTGCTTCATACAGCTCCACGGGCTCGGTCTTTACGCCGTCAACATATATCGTCCAGCCGGGCTCATTGGTTATCGTCGTGAACATTATACCGTCCTTTTCGGCGGTTATAGTTCCCTTCAGATGATCCTCCTCAAACAGCTCTATCTCCAGCGGATGCTTTTTCAGCTCCTCCACAGCCTGCCTGAATTTCTCTTCATCCAGCCAGTAGAACTGCTTGTCCTTGAAAAGCACCTCATTTTTATCATTTGCGATCGTGCATATCAGTGAGAACTGCTCGCCCGGCTCAAATCTGCCGAGGGTCTGGATCACCATATTGCCGCCCTCGTAGTAATAATCGAGAAATTCCTTGTTGAGCCACAGATTTGTACGTCTTTCGTAGCTCGACGGCATGAACATATATATCATGTTATTATTTTCGGCAGTGACCAGAAATTCGACCTGACTGTTCTTGCCCTCGATCTCAGTGGTATAACGGGTATGTGCTCCGTAGGTCGATGATTTGACGTTCTCGGGGACCATATCGTCCACTTCGAGGCGGTGGAAATAGTTTTCCTTTCTGTCGGACAAAAGCGATGAGAGCAGCTTGTTCTGATTGTCGAACGGGTAATCGTTGGAGGAAAGCTCGCAGTCCGCCGCCGCATTGTCCGCCATAAAGGCTATCGGCAGCGCATAGGGGTTCTCGTATACGTCGAAGATATATTTCCCGTCGCTGTTCGTGAGCAGGAGCTTGTCATAGGATTTCGATTCTGCAATCTTTTCGTCGTCGCCGACATTGCTCTTTTCCATGACATATTTTATCCCGAGCACAGCGTCGCTGACATAGGTAGCGCCCTTGTATTTGATATAATGCCCTCCGTAGGAAAAACCGAGCTTGCGCAGGAATTGTATCGGCTTGGCATTGAGAGTCGAGCTCGAATGCGATATGCCGAAGCTCCCGAAAGCCATCGCATCGTTCACGGTGCGGTGATAATCGCTCTCGATGCGGTAGAGCCCGCTGTCCTTTTCGTATATCTTCTGTACGGTATCGCGTCCGAGCGTGATATAATCATTATATCCGGAATATTTTGAATAGGTCACGTCCTCGTCTATCGCAACGAGGGTATACAGCGTGGAGCAGAACATCTCGGCAGTGAGAAATACAGCAAGCGATATCGTCACGCCGAGAGTGACGCTTTTCTGTTTGCGGTAGCAGTAAAGTATCAGACAGTATATTGACGTAAAGAGTATGCTGTACCATATCGCGGTGATGACATTCGCATTTTCGAGCTTCTGCTTGTCGATCATAAGGATATATACGATAAGTCCGAACATCACGCCGCCTATCTGTCCTATCCTTATGCCGCGGATATTGTCGAACGCCTCAGCCGCAGCAACGAGCAGTATGAAAGACAGCATGAACGAATATCTGTACGGGAGCCAGTTCGGGACCTGAAAGCCGTGCCATGCGATATCTATGTTCGATATATACATCGAAAGGATAAGAGCGAGCAGTATCAGTCCCGTGCCGATCTTTCTCCTCAGTGTGATGCGCCTGTTCATGAAATACAGCGGCAGAAGTATCAGCGTTATCACTCCGCAGTACACCACGGGAGAGCCCTCGGGACGGCAGGTATCGTACATATTCGGAAGGAGGTTGCGGAAAAAGTCGATAAAATCGAACTGCGTCTTCCATTCAAATTTCGGGTCTGTAAATTCAAATTTGCCGAGCTTCAGCGAGAAATAAAGCGGTATCAGCACCCACGATGCGCAGACTGCCGCGATTATCCCTCCCGATGCATATCGTAATCCGCTCATCACGAAATGCCTGAAGGAAAATCTGCTGTCCTGTCTTATCGAAAAATAATAGCAAAAGAAATAGAAGATAGTAAATATCGCTATCATCCAGCCGATATAGAAATGCGCCATGAACATCAGCGCCAGCGGGATGATGAACGGGAGCATCCTTTTTTCATCAATGAGCTTTTCGATGCCGCGGCATATCACCGGCAGATATATGAGCCCATCCAGCCACATCGGGTTCATCAGCTGGACTATCATATATGCCATGAGCGCGTACATCACTGAAAAGATCATCGCAGTGAGCGGCTTTGAACGTCTTGACGCCTGAAGATACCAGCAGAACGTCACCGCCGCAGTACCGACCTTGCACAGCTGCATTATGAGCAGTGATTCGGTTATCATGCTCCTCGGCAGCAGCATTACTATGAATACAAAAGGACTTGCAAGATAATAGGCGTATATACCCATTATCTCACCCGACAGATTTCTGCTCCACGATATAAAAGGGCTTCCGTCCCCGTGCAGTATATCGCGCATATTCTCATGATAATAGACATACTGGCCGTTCAGATCGAGCACCAGCACCGATTCATCTCCGAACGGATGCACTCCGAACACGGCATAAGCCGCAAAGAGTATGATCGCGGGCATAAAGAACGCGATGATATAGTATCTTTTATCATAAAGCCAGCGCCGCAGACTGAATCTCATAGTCACGGGCAGTTCTCGGGTCATTGCTGTTTCTCCGGTCATAACCGTTTTCTCCACACATATCACTTCTGTTCCTGCCGTGATCTACGGCAGTGCCTACGTTTCGTCCATACCCCCGGAAAGCATACAACAAGACGCACCGCGCAGAACCCTCCGCGCAGTGCAGCCTTGTCACACTTTAGTCGGTATATTACTTCTTTTTGCCCTGATTTGCAACAGCGTCCATCTTTGCCTTGAGAGCCTCCTGGTCGCCGAGATAATAATGCTTGACAGCCTTGAAGTTATCATCGAATTCATATACCAGCGGCGTACCTGTGGGGATATTCAGGCTGAGGATATCTTCATTGCTGATATTGTCAAGATACTTGACAAGCGCTCTCAGCGAATTTCCGTGAGCAGCAATGATAACACGCTTTCCTGCCTTCATATCGGGAAGGATGTTCTTGAGATAATAGGGTATAACACGCTCGATAGTTGTTTCGAGGCTCTCATTGCGGGGAAGGAAATAATCATCCACATCCCTGAACATTTCGAGCTTCTTTGCCGATCTCTCATCATCATCCGAAAGCTCAGGCGGCTTTACATCGAAAGAACGTCTCCATATCTTTACCTGATCCTCGCCGAATTTCTCCGCAGCCTCGCTCTTGTTCTTTCCCTGAAGATCGCCGTAATGACGCTCATTCAGCTCCCATGCCTTATTAACGGGCAGCCAGTTGCGGTCCATCTCATCAAGGATATGATTGAGTGTATGGATAGCTCTCTTGAGGTACGAGGTATAGCATACATCAAAATCGTAGCCCTCTGCCTTCAGCAGCTTTCCTGCTGCCTTTGCCTCCTCGTGTCCTTTTTCGCTCAGGTCAACGTCTGTCCAGCCTGTGAAAAGATTGAGCTTATTCCATTCGCTCTCACCGTGTCTTACAAGTACAAGCTTAGTCATCTGAAAATTCCTCCGATTTTTATAATATTTTTGAATATATCCTGCGCCGCCGCTTTTTCAGAAGCTGACGGTGCGCGGCAGTATCCACAGCGTTATATGATAATCCGTGACACCCTCGAACGGGTCGGTATCCTTCCATATCTTATATCCGATGCCGTAATAATCCATGCTCACTCCGTCGCTCAGAGGCCCGGAGGCGATACAGAACACAGGCGGCATATCGTAATATTTGACACGTATCGTATCGGTCGTGAACATCGCCGATATCATCACCACCGCAGCACAGAACACAGCGAGCTTTATCTGACGCCGCTTCCCGCTGCCGGGTGATATGTCCCGCGGCACGATCAGC
>JAILFE010000047.1 GCA_024697725.1 Oscillospiraceae bacterium | reverse complement strand
AAGCTCTCTCAGAGCTGACGGGCTTTTGCAAGGGTTTTTCGTATCTGTCACTGATCTGTCACACAGAACGGATAAAATCATATAGAGCCTTCAGAGCGATGCCTGTCTGGGCATGATTTGTTCGGCTTTGTGTATGCAATGCCGTGAAAGGAAGAATAAACAATGATCGAGGTCAGAAACCTTACAAAACAGTACGGTCAGAAACGGGCTGTCGATAATATCAGCTTTACCGTGAACGACGGTGAGATACTCGGCTTTCTGGGACCCAACGGCGCGGGAAAATCCACGACGATGAATATGCTCACGGGCTATATCTCCGCGACCGACGGGCAGGCTGTGATAAACGGTATCGACATACTCGAGGATCCGACGAACGCCAAGAAGAATATCGGCTATCTCCCCGAGATACCGCCGCTGTATCTTGACATGACCGTAAAGGAATACCTGAATTTCATATATGATCTGAAAAAGTGCAAACTGCCGAGGGCGGCGCATATCGAGGATGTATGCAAGCTGGTCATGATAACCGATGTATATAACCGCCTGATAAAGCATCTTTCAAAAGGCTACAAGCAGCGTGTGGGGCTTGCACAGGCACTGATAGGCAATCCTGCGATACTCATTCTCGATGAGCCGACGGTCGGGCTCGACCCCAAGCAGATACACGAGATAAGAACGCTGATAAAGAAGCTCGGAAAGCGCCATACAGTCATCCTTTCATCGCATATCCTCTCCGAGATACAGGCGGTATGCGACAGGATAGTCATCATAAACAACGGCAAGATCGCTGCGGATGATACTCCCGAGAACCTTTCGAGAAAGCTCTCCGAGGATCACCGCCTTGTCGCAAGGATAGACGGCACCAAGGACGAGAACATTAAGCTCATCAAGGGCATAAAGGGCGTTGTCAGCGTTTGTGCCGATATGGAAAGAGAGAACGGCACCTTCGATTATGAGATCGAGACAGAGGAGAACACCGATATCAGGCGCGAGCTCTTTAAGCGTGTCGCCGAGAAGGGACGTTCGATACTGATGCTGAAGACCAACGAGCTCACCCTTGAGGATGTGTTCCTCAAGATAACAATGGGCAGCGAGTTTGATTTCGGCAGCAAAAAGAAGGCGGAGAGCACCGTCTCCGAGGAGCAGAGCCGCGATCTGCACGAAAAGGTTGACAGTGCCGTGCTTGCGGCAGCGGTTGCGGGACTTTCGAGAGAAGAGCTCGGCGAGACCGATGATAATGATATCGATGATATCGAAGAGGATTCCGCCGATACGGATACAGATATAGATATAGACACGATCATAGACGAGATAGACACAGACACGGATTCTGATCCGGAAGATGATGAGGAAGAAACCGACGGAGGTGATATGTAATGGGTGCGATATTCAAGCGTGAGATGAGAGCGTATTTCACATCGCCCATCGCGTATATATTCCTTGCTGTGTTCTATGTATACACAGGCTCTTATTTCATCCGTTCCTGCATAGATATCGGTTCGAGCGATATGACCTATGTATTTTCGGGCATATTCACTCTTATCATGATAATGCTCCCGCTGCTCACGATGCGTCTCATGTCCGAGGAAAAGAAGCAGAAGACCGAGCAGTGCCTGCTCACGGCGCCCGTGAGCCTTATGGGGATAGTCATGGGCAAATTCCTTGCGGCGCTTGCTGTGTTCATGCTGGGGATGCTCATATATATCCCGTATGTGCTCGTACTTTTCAAGCTCGCGGGGCATATCGCGTGGGCTACGGTGATCGGCAACTTCTGTGCGCTCTCGCTTCTCGGAGCAAGCTTTATCTCGATAGGCATCTTCATTTCCGGTCTGACCGAGAACCAGATCGTTGCGGCTATAGCATCGTTCATAGTGATAATATTCCTCTATATGGTCGATGTGTTCGCGGGGAGCGTGGATATCGCATGGCTGAAAAGCGTAATGGTAGCCATAGGCTTCTACAACAGGTTCTATGAATTCACGAACGGGATAATCAATATCACGAGCATTGTATTTTTCCTCAGTACGATATTCATGTTCAATTTCCTGACCGTCAGGGTGCTCGAAAAGCGCCGCTGGGGCTGATGACGGCGAATGATACGGAGGTAAGCTGCAATGAGCGATAATGATAAGAAAAACAATACGGACCCTGTCTCGGAAAAGGCAGATAAAAAACCGCAGGATCCCGAAAAGTCCGAACAGAAGGCACAGCAGAAAAGATTCAGTCTGAGAAAACTCAAATACGGCGGCATCGCAACGGCGGTGACAATCGTCGTGGCGGCTGTTGTGGTGCTGATAAATGTGATACTGTCTCTGGTCGCCGACAGGGTGAACATGAAGATAGATATCACTCCCGAAAAGGCTTTCGAGATATCGCAGGAGACTATCGACTATCTGAATACTATCAGCGAACCTGTCGAGATCGTCTGCATGACCGACGAGCTGACCTATTCCACAGCGGAATATATATACTACAAGCAGGCATATGAGGTGCTGAAGAAATACACCCTCAACTGCAGCTATGTGACGCTGAAGTTCGTGGATATGGTCAAGGACCCGACCTATGCGGACAGATACAAGTCGATGTACAAGGGCAATATCACCCAGAACAGCATAATAGTAAGCTCTTCAAAGAGGATAAAGGTGCTTTCGACCAATGATCTTTACAATGTCGAAATGGATTATCAGACATTCAGCGAGAGCATAAGATCATCCAAGGCGGAGCAGGAGCTGACATCGGCGATAATGTACGTTACCGACCCCGATCCGCTCACTGCGGTGGTGTTCAGGTCGGAGACGAGCGGTATGTCATATGACAATGTCGTGAACCTGATGAATGCAAACGGCTACAACGTTTCGGAGATAGACCCCCTTACCGAGAACATCCCCGAGGACGCCGATATCGTAGTCATCAATTCTCCGCTCAACGACTATGACAAGGAACTGGTAGACAGGCTCTATGCCTTCCTCGACAACGGCGGAAAGCTCGGAAAGACACTGATATATATCGCCGACTATACCCAGAACCCCACAGCGAATATCGACGCATTCCTTGCGGAATGGGGCATAAAGATAGGCGAAGGTGTTATCGGAGACAGCAATCCGAACAACACCTCGTCACAGAGCACGTTCGTCATCGGAAACTTTATCGATACCGCCGATAATCCCTATGCAGACGGTCTTTCCGATGCAACGCTCCCGTTCATCTCGTACTATTCGCGCCCGATACAGCTCATGTTCGACACCAATGACCACAGATCGACCAAGTCGCTCATATCCACTGCGGATACCGCTTATGTATTCACACGCGATATGCAGGAGGCTGTCAAGAACGGCGAGAGCATAAAGGCTGAATATGCGTCATACAGCACTATGGCTGTCGGCAGGAAGTTCACATTCGACGACAATAAGCAGGTATACAGCAACGTGCTCGTAGTAGGCTCGTCCGAGATGCTCGATGAACAGCTCACGTCGGCGACATACTACAACAACGGTGATTATTTCGTTTCCGCACTCAACACCCTTACCGGCAAGACAGAGGGTGTGAGCATCGTGGCAAAGGATCTTTCGTCCGATACCTTCCAGATAGATGAAGCGAAGGCAAGCTCGATCGCGTTCGTATTTATCGTGTTTATCCCGCTCTGCACCGCTCTGGCCGGCGTGGTGGTCTATTTCAGAAGGAGACACAAATAATGACCGGAAAAATGAAAGCGGGACTTATCGCGGGAGCGGCGGCTGTCGTTCTGCTCTCGGGCGCGGTAACGGCGCTCGTGCTCACGAAGGATGACGGCGCTGCGGAGGAGGACACATCCTCGCAGACCACAGCCGCAAAGGAGGAAACGTCCAAGCTCCTCTACGACAAGGACCCGAAGACGATAACGCATATCGGACTGAAGAAAAAGGACAGCTCCTTCGCTGTCGATCAGTACGGCGATACGCTCTGGACGATAACCGAGATAAAGGAGCTCCCGCTCGATTATACGGTCATCAGCGGCATCGTGGACGAGACAGCTTCGATCACGGCGGCGCAGACGGTCGTTGAAAAGGCGGATGATATCTCGATATACGGGCTTTCCGACCCGCAGCTCGTTGTGGAGGCTCAGATCGGCGACACCACGCGCACTCTCACCATAGGCAATGAGATACCCTCCGGCAAGGAATACTATTTCATGATCGACGGCAGCGATGTCGTGTATACTATAGCGGCAAATGATATACAGTATCTGCTCTATGATGAATATGACTGCATCAACAGGCTGATATATTCCGAGGTGCAGGATAACGACACCGAGGATGATTACGACCCCGCAAGAGTGAATTCGATCACCATAAAGCGAAAGGATCTCGATTATGATATCAGGCTCGAATATGACAAAAGCACCGATGATGACGAGATAATCTCCGGCAACACATCGACCCATATGATGACAGAGCCCGTGTCGCTCGGTCTCAATCCCGACAGGGCAGCGTCCGTTCTGAACGGCATATTCGGACTGACGGCAGCCGATATCGCAGCCGTAAAGCCGACAGACGCAGATCTTGAGGAGTTCGGTCTGAAAGACCCGCTCTGCGAGGTGGATTTTGATATCAACGCACGCAGTGTGACGCTTATCTTCGGGAACGTATGCACGGACGAGGACGGCAAAAAGACAGGATATTACGGCATGGCGAAGGGGATCGACAATGTGGTGTACAAATTTGATACCGCTTCGGTGCCGTGGGTGGAGGCAATGCCGCTCGATATCGCGCAGAACATGGTAACATCAAAGTATATCTTCTCGGTGGACAGCATTGAGATAACGACCGACGGCGGCAGGAAGGAGCTCTTTGACATTTCGAGCGAGGACGCGAGCACTCTGCTCGTGAAGCTCAACGGCACCGATTTTGCCGATGTCGATAATTTCAAATCCTTCTACAGATATATCCTCAGCACCCCCGCAGAGGAGATATATACGGAAGAATGCACCGGCGAGCCGAGAGCGACACTCAGCATAAAGAGCAGAAAGCTCGGGGATGATATAATAGAATTCTTTCCCGGAGACGACAGAATGACGGTCATACGCCTCAACGGCAGACCGAGCTTCAGGTGCAGGACGACATATGTTGACCGTCTGATCGAGAATCTCGATCATCTTCTTGCGGGCGAGGATATCATACCGACATGGTGATGACCGCCGCAAAACAGACCGAACACTATTACAAGGAGGTACCGCAATGAGCGAGAAAGCAGTTGAAAACAAGGAAGAAAAGAAGTTTTTCACATACAGGGGATATCCTCTTGTCAGGAACGGCGATATGATATACTACGGGAATATGTACGACAATACCGTGGTGATGCTCCAGATAGCCGAAAAGACAAAGAAGACCACCAGTGTCGGAGATCTTGAATTTGCAGGAAAGGTACGTCTTTACCAGATGAAGACCGATCCCAAGCTCAATCCCGTGGAGGCGATCATCAAGCAGAGCGAGAGAGACACTCTCTTCGATGCGATAGATATGGCTTATGTATGGCTGACAAGGAATAACCGATAATATTACAGGAAAAATACCGCAGGCTGCCGTATCGGGGCGGCTTGCGGTCTTTTTGCTTTTATAGATATTTCTTGACATTACTCACAATGTATGCTATAATATCACATATCGGATTAACACAATATTTACAGATTATATACGGAAAAGAAATGAAAGATATGCCGTTAAAAGCCGTATCCGTGATCTTTTCCGT
>JAILFE010000045.1 GCA_024697725.1 Oscillospiraceae bacterium | reverse complement strand
GACCATAAGATGTGCGTGCATAGTGCCGATGTCTCCGCCCTTGCCCATGACCCTGATCCCTGACTGTTCATAATGCAGCTTTTCCACATAGTCCCAGCCGAGACCGTTGCCGTCCGTATATCCATCTGCATCGGCGCCGTTCCAGAGGGTCGCCATATCGTTTTTGGCATTTTCGGAAAGAAGAGTGTTGTCGCCCGTGAAAAATGTCCCGCCGAACTCTGCAACATCGGAAGCTGTTGCATATATGCCGCCCGAGCCCAGGCTCATGCAGTATTCGTAATCATGCGGTATGTTCCCGAAGCAGTAGATCGGTGCAAGGTCATCCCGCCCGAACATATCGAGCGGAGTGCCGGTGCAATCTGCTCCTATCTTATCGGAGATGTTTTTCCTTACATATTCGGTGTATGGCATACCGCTTACGTTTTCGACAATCATCTGCAACAGGTCAAAGCCCGAATTGCAGTAGGCAGAATATTCGCCGGGGTCGGCCTTCAGACGCTGCACCGAGAGCGTTTCAAGCAGACTTTCATAATTTGACATCTCATTGTCGTCATACAGATCGTCATTTTTATTGACCGAGCCCATGATCCCCGATGTATGGTCCATGAGCATCCTGACGGTGATATCCTTGTAGCGCTCGTCTGCCATTGTGAAATCCGGTATATATTCTGTCACGGGCTTGTCGATGTCTATCTTACCCTCGTCCGCAAGCTGCATCACCGCAGCCGTAACATATACCTTGCTGACCGAGCCGACACAGTATACTCTTTCCTGCGAAACGGTCGTTTCCGATACGTCCGCGGTGACGGTCTTTTCCGCCGATACGACCGCAGCCGTCGTTCCGATAACGGCACATACAGCCGCTATGCCTATCGCTGTCTTTTTATTCATAAGTCAACACTCCACTATCATTCGGTCACAAGCTCGGTCACGGATATTTTCTTTATCCTGCTCGCGCTGATGTAGGATACTGCCAGACAGAACAGCACCAGCACTAAAGCGGATATTATCATCAGCGGCAGGCTCTCGGCTATCTGTACGCCGAACAGCGCCATCCAGAACGCACGCTGGATGGATACCGCACAGAACACCGCGATCACAGAGGCTGTCACCGCTGTCGGCAGTATGCGCATGGCGATCTGTATCATAAGGTCTTTTGAGGTATATCCCATGCTCTTCATGATGCCGAGCTCTTTTCGCTGTCTCTTGACTGCGCCCGAGGAAATGATTCCGAGCATCACTGCCACTACTATGCCTATGAATACCATAGCTGCGCCGCAGAAGGCTTTTGTGACAGCGGCAACAGTATCTATCTCGGTTCTGAACGAGCTTTTCATGGATGTCATTTCCTTGATGATGAATTTGCTGCTGTTGCCCTTTATGATCGTATCGCCTATCTTTATTGCATAATCGACATCGGTGATGCCGTAGCGTGAAATGAGTGCAGCCATTTTTTCATCGGCAGCGGATTTTATGCGCTCCTCGAGAGTGCCGTCCGCACTGCCTCCGAAAGCCGTATCCTTTGCATTTGCGCCGTAAAGTGCGGTCAGCTTTTTCTCAAAGGCTTCTCTGTCCGTGCCGTCATTGAGATATATTTCCGCCATATCCGGACGGGCATTGGGGTTCATTCTGATATATCCCTCTGTCGTAAAATACAGGTTCATGCGGGAATTGCTCATTGCGGGAACGATCCCCGTGATGATGTAGCTTTTTTCGCCGCCGTCGCCTATCATGACAAGGCTGTCGCCCACATGGCGGTCTTCCTTTTCGGCTCTTGCAAGAGAGATAGCGATCTCGTTTTCGTATTCGGGGAACCTGCCTTCTTTTATGAAAATGTTTTCTGTCTCGCTGTAATCATCATATCCGAAAGTGGTCCCCGGTTCGTCCGAGCCCTTTACATACATCCATGAGCTGTAACCGAAATTCAGATTTACCTTGCGCACCTCGGGCAGCGAGAGCAGCTCCTCACGAAACTCATTGACATCAACGCCGTTCATCAGCGTTACCGCTTCATCGGGTATCTCCATGCCCGTCACCTTCATCATTGCTTCGTTCCCGGAGAAAAAGTCATAGGTGAAGACCGAGAACATGAACGCCGTGCCCGCAAGTACGATGCATACCGCAGCACCGATGCTCCCGCCGAGGTCGGCAAATATGCCCTTCATGGAAAGACGGAGGTTCACGCTTTTTTTCAGCTTTTCAAGGGGGAATACGTTCCTGCCGAAGTGATGTGTCTTTATGCCCTTGCGGAACGCCGTGACGGGTGGTATCTTTCTTATCCTGCCCGCCTTGAATGCCGCAAATGCCGTGACAAGCACTGCCACGAGAATAACTGCGCCGCATATACGCAGATAATTCGGAGCGACATCGTAATAACGGCAGATCATGGAAGTGCAGATGCTGTTCATGACAGGGTTGAAAATCACTGCCGCTATACCGCCGGCTACTGCGCCGATACCGCAGGAAAGCACATATTCGCACACATACGAAAGAGATATCTCGGCCGAGGTGTAGCCAAGCGCTTCGAGCACGCCGATCTGCTGCATCTGATCCTCGATATCCCTTTTGATCTTGTGAGCGATCAGGAAAAAGACCGCCGCAAAGGTAACTGCCGAGAAAAATACGCTGATATACAGATACATTTCCAGCGTCGAGATCTCATTGAGCTTTCCGTCCTCGACATTGCGGCAAAGGTAAGCCTTTGAGAAATTCTCGCCGCTGCTTTCGGAGCATTTATCACTGTATCCGCTGAGATCAAAGCTCTCGCTCCGGTCGAATATCATCAGCTCATATTCGGGGTATACAGAGGTCAGCAGCATATAATCATAGTCGGAGATCACGCATTTTCTGCCGATGCCGCTTTCGGCAAGCAGCCCGCATCTGTAAAATCCCGCGATACGGAAGGGATAATCCATTCCTCCCGCCGTAACTATGAATGTATCGCCCGGTCTGAAGCCGTCGCTTATCTTGAAATATTCGGGAAGATATATCGGGTGTTCGAGCCCTGCGATCTCGTTATCGGACAGTGTTTCGTCCTTTACGAAATCCTCAAAGGCATACTCGGTGCTTTCGGTCACAAAGGTCATGTTGACGGAACGCTTCTCGCCGTCTTTTTCGTACTGTGCCGTCAGCGCCCAGAGAGCCCTGCCTCTTTGGACATCCGTTATGCCGTAATCATCGGTAAGTATCTCACTGTAGATATCGCGGTATTTGTCGGCTTCGACCATTATCATAAAATCCCTGCTGCCCGTTTCCGAAAAGCATTTCTCGAACACCTTCGGGATATTCTTTATTGACGAGAGGAATGTTCCGAGCAGGAACGCGCTGATGAGCGTCAGGAAAAGTATAGCTGCCGCCTCGCGCTTGTTCTTTTTCAGGTTGAATAGCGATAATCTGAATATCTTCATAACTCACCAGCCCATTTCATCAAGGAATCCCGTCAGCCTGTTCCTGCGCTCCTTAAGGTCGTCCGAGCCGTATTTCGGCATCCTGTGTTCGCCGACGATACTTCCGTCGCGCAGATATATGACTCTCGTGCCGCGCAGAGCGGTCTTTATATCGTGCGTTACCATTACGATGCTCTGACCGTTCTCGTGTACCTGCGTGAAGATGTCAAGCACTTCCTTGCCCGTCGCGGAGTTGAG
>JAILFE010000026.1 GCA_024697725.1 Oscillospiraceae bacterium | reverse complement strand
TACTGTCTGCTTCAATGATAAAAGAGACAAGCGGCAAGGGCTATGAGCCGAAGCAAATGCACAGTATTCCTTCTTCGATGAAATGGCTCAAAAGCATCTCTGCTTTGAAATCTTTCACAGATTTGAACCTCTGACTTTGTGCGTTGTGACAATCTTGAAAATGAGTTGCCTACTTTTGCTTGACAGAAACTTTCTTTTCCTGCCGATTGACTTTTTCACTTGAGTATGGTATAATTATCCTATATCCAGATATACCGATACATACGATGATATTAGAGGTGGTAATGATGAGGACTTATATAATAGACGGCAATAGTTTTTCAAATCTAGAAGGATTTTTTGATGAGATAGACATCATCATGACCAAAGGCATTAGTTTCAAGACAGGACATAATCTTAATGCTTTCAGAGATATTCTTTTCGGTGATTATCATGGAGCATACTAATATTGAGATCGCTGCTAAACAGGATGAAAAAGAGATACTTGAACTGTACAGAGCAGTGATAGAAAAGGTAAATATGTCTTCGGTACTGTTGGGATGGAATATTGAAATATATCCTGATGAGATCTTTGTGGAAACAGCTGTTTCAAACGGTGAGATGTTTATTATGCGTGAAAACGGACGAATAGCAGCTGCGGCAGTTGTAAACCATACCGTAAATCCGGAATATGACAGTATAGACTGGAAAATAAAGGAACCAAAGGATAAAATCGCTACGATACATGCGCTTGCTGTCATCCCGGAAAAGCAGGGGAGCAAAATGAGCTGCGCTATGCTTGCAGATATAGAGGATCATTGCAGGAAAAACGGAGATATTGCCATACATCTCGATGTAATAGATACAAATATCCCAGCGTATAAGCTATATTCCCGTAATGGATATAAAGAGGTGGATCGAATCAGAATGTATTATGAGGTCGTCGGGACAAGAGAATTCTGGATGATGGAGCATATTTTGTGATTTATGGAAATTTTATATATTGAACTGAATTTCCCGGTTCAGTAGGACATACAAACTGCTGATATTGCTGATGTTAAAAATATTGTTTAACAGCCCCTTGATAACCCCTTGGCAAGTTTGTACCCGTAAAATGCTATGCGTTTATATATAAGGGAGAAGCTGTCGGATATGCGTGGGTACTGGACGATACAGAGAGTGAATTGTATTACATTCTTGAATTCTCCGTAGCTGAAAAATACAGACGTCAGAGGTTTGGTACCCGTGCTGTTCGTGCGTTGGATGAGATATATAAAAACTATAATATATCAGAGCTTCTTGTTTCAGCAAAGAATTATATTGGACTTAATTTCTGGGTGAATAATGGTTATTCGGAGATCACACTTGTACTTCCGCCGGAAGCACAGGGTACTGTTTCAACGGAGCTGAATCTCAGAAGGAATATACAAAGAGAATAAATAGTACAGGGTATTCAGCGGAACTGCGGAATACTCTTTCTTTTTGTCTGAATGCTGTGTGTTATATCTGTTAGTATGGAGCATCAACGCATTTGTGCATAATAGCTAAAAATAGGGATGGCTTTTTGACATAAAAAATGTCCCTTAGGGACATTGACATACCGGAAATGCGCTATTATAATGAAGACAACAATATAAGGAGTAAACCTATGATAAAAAAATCATTTATATTATCATTTGTGATAACAGCACTGTGCCTGACAGCCTGCGGTGAGACAGCACCGGATACACCCGTTCAGACAGAGTCGGAGACTGTGAATACCGAGATCAAAACAGAAGCGCAGACCGAAGCCTCATCGGCAGAGGAAACATCCGCTTCAGTGACTCAGAAGACCGAGATCACATCTGTGGAAACATCGGCAGCCGAGGATACAACGTCGCAGACCGCCTCAGTGACCGTATCCGAGGAAAAAGCTGAGGAAACGACATCCAAGAAAAAAGCAGAGGGAACTACATCCGGGAAGAGAGCAGAGGAAACGACTGTCAGCGTGAAGAGCACCGATAAACCCGTTATACAAACGACCGTCAGCACGACAGCAGCCGTAACGGTGACTGTGGAAGATATACCGTTCATAGCCGAATACGACGATGATTACGATGATTACGATGATTACGTCTATGTAGGCGAAGAAGACGAAGAGATCCTTGGCGCCGACCCCGATACATGGAGAAGCTATTCCGATGAATATGAGATATGTCCCGGGGTGTGGGTCAGCGTTTCCTTATTTGACGACTGCACAGGATATGCCGTTTATGACGAGGATTATTGCCGCATAGGTTCTCTCGTGAACGATACAGGCACCGCTCTCGACCAATGGAACGTGATACTTGATGATATAGACGGCGACGGAGTGAACGAGCTCGGAACGGTCCTCGAAAACGGAGAAACGCTCTGGTTCGCATACGATGAAGACGGCGTATGGAGCGAAAGCAATACAGGCGGCTGCTTCGTGCGTGTGAAAAAGACCGAAGACTGAAAACGAACGGCGCATCTGCCGTATATGGAGGTAAATGACCATGAGAAAAAGCAAGTTTTTCCGCACAGCGATAGTCCTTTCGATAGCAGCCCTCACGGTATTCGCACCGCCCGCACTCACAGCCGGCAAGCCGGTAATGGGCATACAGGCGGAAGCATCCGAATATAAGACACTTTACTTTGACAATGCCGTATATTACGGTGAAGCGAGCGGCAATACACCGAACGGCTACGGCACCAAGGAATATGAAGACGGAGGCAAATATGTGGGCGAATGGTCCAACGGATACAGAAACGGTCACGGTACATACTATTATGCCGACGGATTAAGATGGTATGAGGGCAGCTGGGTCAACGGCGTGAAATCCGGGACCGGCTATTTTATGTTTGCAAACGGCGATACATACGAAGGCTCATGGAAAAATGACAAGAGAAACGGCTACGGAGTTTATACCTATGCCGACGGCAGATATTATCAGGGCAACTGGGTGAACAGCGTCAAGAGCGGCGAGGGCTATTTCAGGTGGACGGACGGCGAGACCTATAACGGATACTTTAAGAATGACATGAGAGACGGTTACGGGGTAGACAGATATGCCAACGGCGAAGAATATGACGGCTATTTCAAAAGCGGCAAGAGGAACGGCTCCGGAAAATACTATTACAACGACGGCAGGGTATATAACGGCAACTGGGTCAACGGGTCAGTATCCGGTCAGGGTACCATGACCTATTCAAACGGAGAAAAATATGTCGGTCAGTGGAAAAACGGCAAGAAAAACGGCTCCGGAAAATACTATTACCGCGACGGCAGGATTTATAACGGCAACTGGGTCAACGGAACGCCGTCCGGGCAGGGTACCATGACATGGAAGAACGGCAGTAAATACGTCGGTCAGTGGAAAAACGGCTTGAGAAGCGGCTACGGTAAATTATATAGCGATAACGGTTCCTACTACGAGGGCGAATGGGCAAATGACAAGATGAACGGCAAGGGCTATTACAGAACGGCAAGCGGCATTACTTATGAAGGCGATTTCAAGAACGGCACGATGCACGGCAAGGGTACTATCACGAGCGCTGACGGGACCTCATACACAGGTACTTTCAGAAACGGCGAGTTCGTGGGCTGAATCTTCTGAAAACAGAACAGAAACACCGCCTGTCTTACAGCAGACGGTGTTTCTGTTTTGTCATAAAAAAGTGTCCCTAAGGGACTGATATGATATAATAATACTTGACACATTTCCAACAAAATAATAAAATAAAGAAAAGGAAGGTGTCAAGAAATGGGAAGCACAAAAAAGTATGACAAAGAATATAAGGAACAGGCTGTGAAGCTTGCGCATGATCTGAGG
>JAILFE010000024.1 GCA_024697725.1 Oscillospiraceae bacterium | reverse complement strand
AGAAGCGGCTGCTTACAGCCGCTTCTGCTGCTGCAAATCAAAGATTTGCAGCGCACTACCTGATTAATGTCTGCTTATTGCTGACCTACGGTCAGCAATAGTGCAAGATTTTTGGGCTTATCAGCTCAAAAATCTTGCACTCTAAAAGCCGAAAAGCACTCCGAAGTTGCACTATTACGTACTTTTCGGCTTTTTGAGCAGACATTATATAAATGTCTGTTTACAAGTCAGCATATTGCGGGATTCGGACCCGCTTAAAAAACCAATTACTATGCTGTGGCTGACTTATTATTTATACTGCATAAAGTCTGCGGGTGAGTTCACGCACAAGGCACATTATTTTATCGTGACAGGATAAATAATTAATTGCTGTATGTGCCTTAATTGCTTGCGCGAGCTTACCCGCACAGGGCACGTTTGTTATGATTTAAAGTCATATCGTAAGCTGCTGTTCGTGCCTTGAATTATTACCCCTTCACCACGCCCACGGTGAACAGCCGCTTAACGGGTTCGGTGAGTTCGGTCTGGTTTGCCATGACGTCATCGATGTCCTTGTATGCGAACCGCGATTCCTCCGCAACATCGGATTTGTTCACCTTCGCGAGGACTACGTTCTGCTCTTTCAGATCTACAATTACCGATTCCACCGAGAATTTTTCCACGGCGGCGGTGCGGGAATATGATCTTCCTGCGCCGTGCGAGGATGACATAAAACTGTCCGCGCAGCCCTTTCCGCGCACGATATAGCTGTAAGAGCCCATTGCTCCGGGGATTATCCCCATATCTCCCTCGCGGGCGCGTATGGCACCCTTGCGGTGTACCCATACGTTCCTGCCGAAGTGATTTTCGAGAACTGCATAATTGTGGTGGCAGTTTATCTCATCGGAGAACACAGGGACGATACCCGTGTGCTTTCCGACCTTTGATGCGAATATTTCCTTGACCTTCCGGAGCATTATCGCGCGGTTCTCGTAGGCGAAATCCATGCATAACTGCATCCATGCGAGGTAACGCTTACCCTCATCGGTGTCGGCGGGCAGGAACGGAAGGTTCCATTCAGCAGGAACACGGGAGAACCAGCGGTCGTTGAGCTCGTGGGCTATCTTATTGAAATACTGTCCGACGATATTCCCGAAGTGGCGGCTGCCCGAATGGAGCATTATCCCGCACATACCGCTGTCGTCCTGCTGTATCTCTATAAAATGGTTCCCGCCGCCGAGCGTTCCCGCCTGATAGTATCCTTCATCTATCTGCGGGATAAGTTCCCTGTCCGCTTCGTAGATGCCCATTTCGGACTTTGCTCTGTCGAGCACCTCTGAGGGCTGAGGGGTCTTGTAGTGACCGAATCCCGTGGGGATATTCCGCAGGATATCGCCGCATACTGCCTGGATAAGAGTGCCGTTGCCAGTCATAGTCTCCCGCAGGAGGGAAACGGGGATATCGGTCTGTACATAAGCCATGCCGCATCCGATATCGACGCCTACAGCGTTCGGTATCACCGCATTTTCGCAGGCGATCACGCCGCCTATCGGCATACCCTTGCCGAAGTGAGTATCGGGCATGAGAGCTATATGTTCAAATGCGAACGGCAGCTTTGCGAGATGCAGTGCCTGTTCGAGGCATTTCTCCCCGACAGCCTCGGGGGATGACTGCCATATCTTTATAGGTATCATATTTTCGTTTTCAATGTTATGTACGAACATTTCATTCACTTCTTTCCTTTAGCGTGACTTAAGTATAGCACAGCTTTTTATAAAAATCATATTATTTTTTCTGCGCACATTCCGGATGTATTGCAATAATTGTTTTTATCTGTTAAAATAGTTTTCAGAAATTAATGTAATATACTGTAGGGGTGATATTATGGCGGGATTTTCCGAGCTGATAAAGAATTTCGACAAGATACGCGATTATGTGCGCGATTTTTTCATATACGGCTGCAAGGTGCGCGGCGATTTTGACCGCAGGAGCACCCGCACATATGATGATGAAAAGCGCCGGGTGGAAAGCTGGCTCGGGGACTGCATCCGCTATGATGATTCCGTGCGCGGACGCAGCGTATCTATATCGGTGGACAGCGGACATATCCCCGAAAACCCGCTGTACAATGCATACTATTCAAAGAGCTTTACCGATAATGATATAAAGCTTCACTTCCTTATAATTGACGTCCTCTCTGATGGCAGCCGCCGCACGATACGTGAGATCACCGATATCATCAACGGAGAATACGGACAGCTTTTCGATGAACAGCTTGTGCGCTCCAAACTGAAGGAATACGCCGATGAGGGGATAGTCATAGCCGAAAAGCAGGGCAAGACCATGTATTACTCTCTTTCGGGCGACCGCACGGAGGATTACATAAAAGGATATGCCGGGCTGGAGGATGCTGTGAAATTCTTTTCCGAAACTCAGGACTTCGGCATCATCGGAAACAGCATACTCAGATCAGCCGATCTGAATAATGATCTGTTCTTCATCAAGCACAACTATATGATACATACCCTTGAGGATGTGATAATACCCGATATTCTCAATGCGATAGACAGCAGGGCATACATTTCACTTGAGACTTTTTCGGCGGATAAGGCATCGGGAAAAGAAAAAAAGCCGCCGATCATCGTTCCCATGCAGATGCTTGTCTCGGTTCAGACGGGAAGAAGGTATCTTGCGGCATATACTCCCGGTACGCGAAGATTTTCCGCATACCGTCTCGATTTCATAAAGAAAGTGAAGAAAGGCGCCGTATGTGATGATTACGAACGGATAAAAGAACAGTACGAGCGAAATATCTCGAAATGTTTCGGGGTATCCTTCGGTATGCGGCGCGATACAGGAGCGGTAACGCCGGTAAAGATCACATTCTACGCTGACGAGGAAAAGGAACCGCATATCATCGGCAGGCTTGAGCGCGAAAAGCGCTGCGCAGTTCTCGAAAAGACAGGTGAGCATCTATACACGCTCACCGCCGATGTACACGACCCAAACGAGGTGATGCACTGGGCAAAGACTTTCATCGGACGTATAGTCAGCGTGGATGGCGGCTGCGATACGGCACGGGATCGCTTTTACGATGATATCGCCCGCATGAAAGAGATGTACGGAGGCAGCAATGAACATATTCAGTGAGATATACGGTACATATTTCCGCATAGCCGCGAAGCTGCTTGAAAACGAGAGCTGCAGCGAAAAGACGGTGCGTGAAGAGATAGCGTGCAGAGGCTTCCGTGATTCGGTGCTGTTCCTGCCGCAGAAGATCATACCCGGTGATGAAGACTGGGGACTTTTCAGGCGTGCTCAGGACGGCAGACTTGTCCGCATTACAAAAAATGCGCCGCCGCATATCGTCACAAAAATGCAGAAGATGTGGCTGAAAGCTAAGCTTTCCGACCCGCGCATGAGGCTTTTCATGGATGATGATACGATATCGCGTCTGGAAGAAAAGCTCGATGGTATAAAACCGCTCTATCATGCGGAGCATTTCCGTGTGACGGACAGATATTCGGACAGCGACGATTTCACGGACAGCACATACATAGCGAATTTCCGAGCGGTGCTTGATGCTGTGAAGCACAGGAAGATAATGTACATCGAATTCACCTCCGGTCACGGCAATCGTATCGGCGGAAAATTCGTCCTGCTGAAAACAGAGTATTCGCCCAAGAACGACAAATTCCGCGCCTACTGCTTTTGGCTGAAAAATGAGAGGATAAGGAGCAGCGGCATCATAAATATCGGACGGATAACGAAGATAGAGGATACTGGGCGGGTGTTCCGCACAGCGGTCTCCGTCGAAGATTTCTTCTCCGAGAGAAAATGCAGCGAACCAGCCGTGATAAAGGTTACTCCCGAGCGCAACGGCGCGGAACGTTTCATGATGGAATTTGCGTCATACGAGAAGCACACCGTCCGCGACCTTGAAACAGGAGTATATACCGTAGAGATGTGGTACGATCTGCAGGACGAAACGGAAGTACTGATACGGCTGCTCAGCTTCGGACCTGTGATAGAGATACTCGGTTCCGAACGGCTGCGCAGTCTTGCGGCAGAGCGTATCGCGCGGCAGTATGATCTGCTTTTCGGAAATAACCCTGATGATGTCGGATAATAATGATGTACAGTATAAATTTGAAATGCAGTACGTGAATCAATATAGGAGCAGAATATGTCACTGAATAACAAGAAATGCGATATGACGCCGTTTGATATGAAACGAAAGCCTGTAAAGCAGAATATCATCCTTACACCGCTGCTTTGGGCGGCTTCGTATATACTCACAAGAAAACAAGGTCTCGGGAAGATCGAAAGAACAGGGATGAATGGTATCAGACCGCCGTTTCTTGTCTTTTCGACACATCAGGGATTTTCGGATTATTATATCGCACCGAGAGCACTGTTTCCGCACAGAGCTAATTACATATCCGACATGGAAGGATTTGCGGCTTTCGGAAACGAGATCTACCGTCAGGGCGGCTGTATCGGAAAACGCAGGTATGTTCCCGATCTTTCGGTCATTAACAACGTAAAATATGCACTTTTTACGCTGAAACAGCCCGTTGTCATATTTCCCGAATCGAGGCACTGCGATGCAGGCGTAACATCTGAGATACCCGATAACCTCGGAAATATCGCGAAATACTTAGGCGTTCCGGTGGCTGTGCTGTCGGTGCACGGGAGTTATCTTGCAAATCCGTTCTGGGACGAGGGGCATGAACGCAGATCAAG
Organism: Oscillospiraceae bacterium; assembly: GCA_024697725.1. GTDB lineage: Bacteria > Bacillota > Clostridia > Oscillospirales > Ruminococcaceae > RGIG4694. The sequence goes on along the minus strand of JAILFE010000024.1, from coordinate 12,964 downwards.
GATATCTGCAAGGATAGAGCTGCTTTTCACGGCAGAACAGATAAAGGATACGCCGGCGGAAGTCATTCAGTCTGAGATAGAAAAGCGGCTGCAGTATGATGAATACCGGTATCAGCTTGAAAACAGGATAATCATTGATGCTCCCGGACGTGCCGAGGGGCTGCATCTTCCGCTGTACAAGTGCATAAGCTGTGAAGCGGAAGGGAAAATGACCAGTTCGGGTGCTGTTCTGAAATGTACATCCTGCGGAAGTACATGGGAACTGACAGAGCTCGGTCAACTGAAAGATATGGAAAACGGAAAACTGCTCCACATTCCGGATTGGTACAGGTGGGAAAGAAAAGAGACCGAAAAGGAGATCGAAGAGGGAAGATACAGTTCGGACAGCAAGGTGATGATAGAAGCACTTCCGAATGAAAAGGGTTTTGTCTCTTTTGGAACAGGAAGACTTATTCACGACAGCAGCGGTTATCGTCTGATCCCGGATAATATGGAACAAACGGCTGTTAAAATCTCTCTTGACAGTTTTCCGATAATTATAAAACCTCACATTCTTGAATCCGTACAGACCGAGTATAACTATCGCGGACGCGGCAAATGCATAGTGATCTCGACCCGCAACTGCTGTTATTACTGTTACGGAAAGAGCCCCGATCTTATTGTTACAAAACAGGAATTTGCTCAGGAATACTTTTATAGGAAAGCGGGAAAAACTGAATCATATCAGGAAGCTGTTGAGGTTTATGAGGATTATATAAATCTTGGTGGGGATTAAGGAGAGTATCTACTTCTCGGCTTGCAGTCCATAAGAACATGAGCTGAGGTAGTCGCATGGTCTTCGCCGAAGGCGCGTGTGGATATCGCACGTAGTCGAGCGTAGCGTAGAGCCAGAGGCTGTTAAGGCAACACCGCACAACAACTCTTTAAAATAAGGCATATCCCCAAAGTGACATACCGCTACCATTTGGCTTCGCAGGGCGCACTTTATCAGACCAACAAGTCTTTCTTGTCAGCCAGATAAAGATTCGCCAATGCGAATATAATATTTAATTTGGCTTGCTGTTTTCGCAAGCCTCTGTACCGCGTTCGTCGGAATCGGAACAATCGCTTTACGACTCCGAAAACGTGCTCGACTTTTGAACGTACAGTTGATTTTGCAAACTCTTCTATCTCGAATATCAGTTGATCGTTTGGTTCCAGTTTCTTTTTCGCACCTCTGCGACGGTTGATATTGTATTCTCTGCCCTCTTTTTGCTTAGCTTTCGAAATATGCTCCTCAACATTCAAATATCCCGAATCACCATATAGTTCATCTTCATCACCATGAATAAGGTCTTCAACGGCTTCCGTATCATGCACATTCGCTGCTGTTGCCTTGACATGATGAACAAGACCGGTATCTTTGTCAACACCGATATGAGCCTTGCAGCCAAAATACCACTGGTTGCCTTTCTTGACAGAATGCGCTTCGGGATCGCGCTGTCTGTCAGCATTTTTTGTGGAGGAGGGCGCGGCAATAAGTGTTGAATCAACGATAGTGCCCTTTTTCAGGATAAGTTCGTGGTCTTTCAGTATCTTTAAGACCTGAATGAATATCTGCTCCTGGATATTATTTTCGATAAGCAAATTTCTGAATCTGCCGATAGTATCCCCGTTGGGGAGTTCTTTCGGAGAGGACACTCCGCAGAAATCCGAGAAGGCGCGGCTGTCCAGTATTTCTTTCATCACCGCCATATCGGCGAGGTCATAAAAATTCTGAAGAAGATGTATTCTCAGCATCAGCTCGATCGGATACGGTTTCTGTCCGACTACTCCTTCATAGTAGATCGGGCAGATTATAGAAACCCATTCTTGCCAAGGTATAAGAGAATCCATTTACTCAAGGAACTGTCTTTTGTTGGTTTTGGCGCTCTGGAATGCATCACCAAAGAGCGTGGTTTGTATTTAACTGTTCATAGCTATATTATATCACTTTTTGAGCGGTTGGCAAGTTGTGAGGTGTTACCCTAAATATTTCCTATGGGTGGTTGGCGCTTACTTAACGTTTATTCTGCTGCTTCGGCTATTTTGCTGCTCCTGAATTGCGGATTATCCATAATAAAAAGTCCGTAGTCGTCTCTGAACGAAGGCGACGGATAGTAATTTTCCGGCAGCTTTATTTTTCCGGAGCTTGAATATAAATAGTCATCACTGTCAATGAAATATCCGTCCGCATAAACAACAGGCATTTTTCCTGAATATACCTGTTTGTCTTCGTAGTATATATCATAGTAATATATTTTTTCGCCCGAATCATCCTTCACTGGTTTCCGGGTATAAGAAAAACCGTTATACAGCAATATGATCCTGCTGATCGCGTCGTAGTACGAAGAATAATAATCATTGGTGTCGGAAATCTTGAAATTATCGGTGAGCAGATATGTGTTCAGATCATCTGTGATCGTATATACGGAATTGCCCATGACCACAAAACACAGCACACCATTAAAGAGATCTTCCGTGAATATACGGTCAAACTGCGGTTCAAAGTACCATTTCCCGTCCGGTGAAGCTATCCCGATCTTACCTGTTTCATCCGTTATGGAAATATGATCATCATCAATAAAACCTATCATTTTTACCGTTAACAGAGTATTGTTGTTTTTGTCTCTGAGATAGGATATGGTGTCATTGTCTTCATTTTTCTGACTGAAGAAATAATATCCGTCACCGCACAGACAGCAGGAATCATTTCCGGCTGTAACAGGGTACAGCTTTCCGTTTTTATAAATGAGCTGTTGCGGTATTTCGTCATCCGATGAATCCAGTACAGCCCACCCGTATTTGTTGAATTCTGAGATCCTGTAATTCGGGAAGCTTCCGCAGTCACCTATTTTTGCATAATCATATAAAGGATAATCGAGTGAGAACACCTTTTCTCCGGATGTATCTATAAAGCTGTAATCGTAATATTCTATCTCCACGGTTTTACCGTAGGAGATCTTTTTGAGCTTTTTATCCGACTTTTTTATAACTCCCGCAAGACTTTGTGAGAAATCCGTTCCCACCGGTTCGGCGGTAGGCCACCAGAACGTATTATAATAATCTGATATCCTGTTTCCGAGATGATCGACGAAATATAAATATTCGGTATAATCTTTCCAGTCCTCTTTTTCGGTGAAATCATAGGTGGTCACTCTTATCCGGTCATAACTGAACTCGGTTATATCTATCAGATTGTCGTACTGGCTTCGTGTGCCTATTGCGTCATACTGAGGCTCGACAATTACATTTCCTTTAGTGTCGATAAAGCCGTATTTATAACTATAGCCGTTATCCTGCTTTACGCCGACAACAGCAATACCGATATCAGAAAACTCCCATGCAATGTCCCATTCGGGTTTGATAACTATATTGCCGTTCTTATCGGCATAACCGTATTTATCATTATCGGACCACCGATTATCCCCGGGGTTGTCCGGCACTCTCACGGGAACGAGCCCGCATTTGAAAAGATTATTCCTTTTCCATGATGGATCTGTTATTGCGGCCTCCGGGATATCCGGCTTTTCGGAAGCAGATGTCGTCATTGCGGTCTCTGCTGATTCGGGCAGAGTAGTATCAGCGGCAGAAGTATCTTCGGCTGATACTGAGGTATCAGCTGTTGTTTCACTTGCTTCTGCGGCGGTCGTTTCTTCGGGAATTGCTGTTGTTTCAGAGACGGTTGTTTCCTTCTGAGTTGTGATATCCGAATCAGATACAGCCGGTGCTGTCATTTCCGGCTCGGTCTCTGCAGTTTCCGGAACTGTAGTGACGCTGACTTTTGCCGTTTCGGCTGATGAACAGCCGCATAGCATCAGCACAAGAGCAAATACTAAATATTTCTTCATAGATGACCCTCCGTTTTGTGTTTGATATATCATGTTGTCCGAGGATGGATATAATGTAAATGCTTCAAGCGAATCGCTGCACGATTTGAATTTGCTTGTTAAGGCTTGAGCACTTGAGAAAATCCTTTAGCTGATATATGGATATAAGTCTTCTGAAAATCTCCTGTTCGGGGAGGTTTTCTTTTTTGCCCGGAGAAGCTGGTTCAAAAAAGTTCCGCCGCAGAGATACATAACATCACCTGAAAAATATTAACTGAATTAACATTACAATTATATCACACAACATCAAAGAATGCCAGTATTTAAGTGTAAATTATGAATGCAGGGATTTGTACATATATATAAAGAATAATTCTTACGTCATCGTAAACGGTGATCTTACTGTTGGTGCATTGGCAAGAATAATCATTTTTGACACTTCAAAGATCATCGTAACCGGTAAAGTCACGAATGAGGGCTTTATTGATAACGGTCTTGTCCAGACCACCCTGCAAAATCTCGTGTACCACGCCTCAGATGGCACTTCTCCCGCTTACTTCACGGCATCGGACGGAAAGAAGTATACCTTTGACGGCAGCACGTTTACCGAGATGCCCGGCACATTCACCGACCTCCAGACGCTCATAGACAATGCAGAGGACGGCGCAACTATCACCCTTGAAAAAGACTACAAGGCGGGCGCATCCGAAAGCCGAATCTACATTCCCGAAAACAAGACCATTACCATTGACCTGCACGGGCATACGATAGACCGCGGGCTGACCGAAAGGGTTGTGGGCGCCAGGGTAATATTTGTAGGGGGCACCCTTACCCTTATGGATACAAGCGAGGGCAAGACCGGTACTATAACCGGCGGCTTTACTGACAGGGGATCAGGCAGCGGCAGCGGCGGCGGTATATTGGTCGGCGGTACATTCAATATGTACGGCGGCACGATAACCGGAAACACTGCCGATGGTGAAGGCGGCGGCGGTGTTGCTAACTTAGGCACATTTATAATGACAGGCGGCACGATATCCGGCAACAACTATAACGATAATGGTAATGATGTACCTGATAATGTATACAATACCAGCACCGGAACAATGTATCTCGGAAGCGGGACTGATATAAAAAACCTCACCAACGAAGGTACTGTCAAAACTATCGGCACAGTTACCGCAGGCGAGACCGCAAACGGCACGGTAACGGCAGACAGCGATAATACGCTCACTGTCGGTGAGACAACATACTTTATCGAGGGCACGCTCGTCACCCTGACAGCTACCCCCGCAGACGGATATTCACTGAAAAACTTCACCGTAAACGGCGAAGCTATCGAGGGAAGCACATTTGAGATGCCCGAGAGCGATGTTACGGTAGGTGCGGTGTTTGTGCAGTACGGCACATTCGCCGACCTCCAGGGGCTTATCAACGGGGCAGAGAATAACAGCACTATCACCCTTGACAAAGACTACAAAGCGGGCGCATCCGAAAGCCAAATCAACATTCCCGAAAACAAGACCATTACCATTAATCTGAACGGGCATACCATTGACCGCGGGCTTACACAAGAGACTTATAACGGCAGTGTAATAGTTGTAAATGGTGAACTGACGCTCACGGACACAAGCGAAGGCAAGACCGGTACTATAAAAGGCGGCTGGGGAGACTGTAGCGACGGAGGCGGTGTTTGTGTAAATGATTCCGGTACATTTAATATGTACGGCGGCAATATAACAGGAAATAATGTCACTCGCGGCGACGGCGGCGGTGTTAGGAACTCCGGTTCATTCAATATGTACGGCGGCAATATAACAGGAAATAATGTCACTAACGGCAGCGGCGGCGGTGTCTTTAACAATGGCACATTCAATATGTACGGCGGCAATATAACAGGAAATAATGTCACTGACAGCGACAGCGGCGGTGTTAAGAACTCCGGTTCATTCAATATGTACGGCGGCAATATAACAGGAAATAATGTCACTAACGGTTGGGTCGGCGGTGTCAATAACGATGGCATATTTATAATGACAGGCGGCACGATAAGCGGCAACGGCAACGATGGTGTGGAAAACAATGATACATTTATAATGACAGGCGGCACGATATCCGGAAACACAGGTAATAATGTGTTTCTCAACCGCGGAACAATGTACCGCGTAAGCGGGATAGTGATAGAAAATCTCGACGGTTACCAAGGTACTGTCAAAACTATCGGCACAGTTACCGCAGGCGAGACAACAAACGGCACGGTAACGGCAGACAGCGAGAATAAGATCACTGTCGGTGAGACAACATACTTTATCGGAGGCGAGACCGTCACCCTGACAGCCACCCCCGCAGACGGATATTCACTGAAAAACTTCACCGTAAACGGCTCGGCTATCGAGGGAAGCACATTTGAGATGCCCGCAGGCAATGTCACCGTAGGTGCGGAGTTTGAGGAAGTACAGGGACCCGTCACCTACATCGATGAAAACGGCGCTGAGCAGACCTGCACAAACTATACGGTTCTTGACAACACGATGACAAGCCTCGGCACAGAAGATCAAACAACATGGTATGTTGTGAAGGACAGCATCGAATTCGATGAACAAACCGTAAATCTCAAAGGCGATGTCCACATAATTCTCTGCGACGACAAGACCATGAAATTTGATGGCATATACCGTAGCATCTATGGGGGCAACCTCACCATTTATGGTCAGAGCAGCGGCACCGGCAAACTTGATTTGATATGCGCCGGTCAAACTGCTATCGTCTCCGGCAGCATCACCATCAATGGCGGCATCGTCATAGCCGACGCAGGTGAGAATGATTATCATTGCGGCATCAAAGCCAGTGGCAATGTTATCATAAACGGCGGCAGCGTCAGCGCCAAAGGTCACGGCTATGGCATCAAAGCAGGCAAAGATATTATCCTCGGCGGTGCAGAAATAAAATCAAAAAGCTATAATGCAACCGACACTGTTAAGGTCAAGGACGGTATGGTTCTCACTGACGGCACGCAATATTATTTTGGTACGCTCACAGACGATCAGATTTCAGCTATTGCAAACAAAACACTTGTCCGTGCTTATGCAGTAAACACAAGCGACATGACAAACGGTACTGTTTCCGCAAGCGGAACAAATGTCAATAATGTTCTGTACAATAAAAAGGGTGCAACCGTCACCCTGACAGCCACCCCCGCAGACGGATATTCACTGAAAAACTTCACCGTAAACGGCGAAGCTATCACGGGAGACACATTTGAGATGCCCGCAGGCAATGTCACCGTAGGCGCGGAGTTTGAGGAAGTCGGCACATTCGCCGACCTCCAGGGGCTTATCTACCGGGCAGAGAATAACAGCACTATCACCCTTGAAAAAGACTACAAAGCCGGCGCAAACGAAGGTGCTGTCGAAATCCGCGACAACATGACCATTACCATTAACCTGAACGGGCATACCATTGACCGCGGGCTTACACAAGCGACTGGTGGCGGCAGTGTAATATTTGTATCCGGTAACCTTACACTCACGGACACAAGCGAAGGCAAGACCGGTACTATAAAAGGCGGCTGGGTAGACTGTGGCGACGGAGGCGGTGTTTGTGTAAATGGTTCCGGTACATTTAATATGTACGGCGGCAATATAACAGGAAATAATGTCACTATCGGCAGCGGCGGCGGTGTTAGGAACTCCGGTTCATTCAATATGTACGGCGGCAATATAACAGGAAATAATGTCACTATCGGCAACGGCGGCGGTGTCGATAACGAAGGCATATTTATAATGACAGGCGGCACGATAACCGGAAACACTGCCGATAGCGACGGCGGCGGTGTCGATAACAAAGGCACATTTACAATGACAGGCGGCACGATATCCGGAAACACAGATGATAATGTGTATCTCTACATGGGAACAATGTACCGCGTAAGCGGGATAGAGATAAAAAATCTCGACGGTTACCAAGGTACTGTCAAAACTATCGGTACAATCACCGCAGGCGAGACCGCAAACGGCACGGTAACGGCAGGCAGTGATAATACGTTCACTGCCGGTGAGACAACATACTTTATCGAGGGCGAGACCGTCACCCTGACAGCTACCCCCGACGACGGCTATCAGTTAAGCTCCCTTACAGTTATGAATGGCGTGACACCCGTTGCTGTTGAGAACGGTCAGTTCACAATGCCCGCGGGCAATGTCACCGTGAGCGCGGTGTTTGAGGAAGATACATCTGCAATAACAGGCGAGGGCACAGTGGCTGACCCCTATCTCATAGGTTCTGCGGCAGCCTTTGAAACGTTCATGAACGATGCGGACACCTACACGGGGACAAACATAAAGCTGACAGCGGATATCTCCGGACTGACATTTGCTGACATATATGGCAGTCCCGGCTTTACTATCGGCAGAGACTGCAATATTGACTTCAACGGAAAGACCATAAATTTTGAAAACGAAAGAGCGCAAATATCCTCCGGAAAGACCGTGACCGTGACAGATTCCTCCGCGGGTGCAGGCGGCGGGTTTGCCAATGCAGATTTTTTTAATTACGGTACACTTACCATAGATAATGGCAGGATCGACAACGTTCTTCTTAGTAATAAGAGTACATTAAAGATAAACGGCGGCACTTTCACTGAAAATAGTACGGTATATAGTTATGGCGGTAATGCTTATACCGAAATAAACGGAGGAATATTCAATGGAAATGTAGAAACATCCTATCCGTTTTCTTTTTTGAATATCTACGGCGGTACTTTCAAGAAAGACCCGAGCGCATATGTTCAGAGCGGTTATACTGCCGTAAAAAACAGCGACGGGACTTATACCGTAAAGAAGAACTGTACTGTCACCGTGAGAAACGGAAAGATCGGCGAAAATACATCGGCTTCAGTCGCTCCCGGCACGGAAGTTACCGTAACCGCAAATAATGCTCCCGAAGGAAAAACTTTCTCCTACTGGATGGACGGAAACGGCAGGCGTGTCTCCACCGACAGCACTTATACATTCACTCCCACCGCAGACACCACCGTTACGGCGGTATTCTCCACAGCAAGCACCGTTAACATTACGGGCGGAAAGGTCACTAAGAAAAACGGAACGGCTCTCGGTACTCCGACTGACAGCATTTCTGTTGTGAACGGACAGAGCGTTACTGTAACCGCTGATGCTCCCGCAGAAGGACAGGAGTTTATCGGGTGGTATTATGTGAACGGGAATCAGGTTCTTTCCAACAGCACCGAATATACATTTACGGTAGTTTCCGGCACGAACATTGAAGCACGTTTCCAGAACGTTGCGGGGATAGTTACTTTCTACAGCAACGGTATCATTCAGGGCGAGCCTTTTACCGGAGGAACATTTACCGAGGAGGATTATCCTGCTGACCCGACACCTTGGACGGGATATGAATTTGATAAGTGGGATAAGACACCCGACCAGATCAATGATGAACTTAAAGGCGGCGGAAATGTTGCAGTAAATGCAAAGTTTGCCGTTAAACAGCAGGAAATGATTCTGACCGTTTACAACGGCGAATCCGAAACTCCCACACAGACCACATACACTCAGAGCCAGTGGATTTCCGTTACTGCTGATGATGTTGCCAACAAGAAGTTTGGGTATTGGATAATCGACGGTAATGAGAATAACAGGAACTACAACAAGACTTTTACCTATAAGATCACTTCCAGTATGACAATAAAGGCAGTATATTCCACTGAAGAAGTTGAGGCACTCGGAACGGCAGCTATAACATCTAAAAGCTATAATTCATCAACCAATAAAGCAACATTCGTAGCTTACCTTACAGTACCCGAGGGTGCCGTTATATCCAGGGCGGGACTTATTGCGACAAATGCCGGACCCGGTCTGACCATGGAAAATGCACAGTATGTTAAGGTTTCAGCCCCGGCAACTGGCACTTCGGTACCTGCTACATATACATGGACAAAGACTAAGGTCAATTCCGGTGATACATGGTATGTACGTGCATACGTAATCTACACATATAAATACGGAACAGAACATCTTATTATGAGTGACGTGGTATCTTATACAGCTACAGCATAATATATGAATAAGAAAGGGATCACAAGATGAAAGAATATGAAAAACCTGAGATTGAGATAATTGTTTTTGAGACCGAGGATGTTATAATGACATCACTAGGAACAGAAGGTGGCGGCGAAGATTAAATCAACACTATCCCAATAAACCATAAACGGCAGGCGGCTTCGGCTGTCCTGCCGTATTTTATGTGTAAAATCGTCTCTCTCCAATGTTGATTTGTTGTTTCCATAAAGGAATTAAAGCTCGATATTCACAAGATTCTTGATAAAATGGAGGACAGTGAACGCAGGGCAGAGGCGATAGCTCATCTGCACGGGGTATCACTTGCGGCGGCGATGATCGCCGGGAAAAGGGGATCCGTGCAGATACAATGGCTTGGGCTTTTGCACTCAAATCATATAATTGCAGGAGTAATAAGCAAAGAGTACAGATCCAGAAACGATCTGTTCTTTTTTGCGTTTTGCGGGGGACAGAATGAAAGAGACGATTGATATTTTGTGTTTGGCATACCTAACAAATACTGTGCCCGGACAGATGGGGTTTGTATAAAATAAACACAAACACAAGAGTCAATTGTATAAAATGCTGTTTTTGAGCCGGGAAGTCTTATCTTTTTAAAAAAATACTGTACAAAATAGTATAGATATGATATAATAAAACTGTCGATTTTTCATATAATGGCTTTTTTGATGCGGAAAATGAATATAAAACGGCGGCGGTGTCTGAAATGAAAACATGACGTATCCCGGTCACAGCGGCACCTTAGCCCCAATATTTCGTAGTCGGCATCATGAAATTAAACTTTGAACAGGAGAGTAAAGATTATGGAAACAAAGAGACAGGAACTGCTGGAGAGAGTAAAGTGCTTTCTTGTGGAGCACGCAGAAGGCGAATTCGAGGATTTCGGCGAGAAGAGCCAGCTGATAGCTGATCTCGGCTTCAATTCGCTCGATCTTATGGAGATCGTAAACGATGCCGAGGACGAATTTTCTATTCTTATCGACGACAGTGATATAGACAAGATAATCACGGTAGGCGATTTTATTGATTTGGTCGAGAAAAAAACCAAAGGAGAATGAGTATGGCGAAAACTATAAACTATACCGCTATTCCCAGAAGAAGACCCGAGGAGGGTATATATACTTTCCGTCATCTGCTTGAAAGAGAGTGTGACAGAAGACCCGATGTGCCTATATTCAGCACACTGGATTATGCATCCCATAAGCGTACATCCGTTATGCCGGGGGAATTTATCTCGGCAGTTGAGGGACTTGCCGCATGGCTGTATGAGTCGGGCAAGAACAGGAAAGTTGTGGGTATCCTCGGACCTAACAGCTATGAGTGGCTCTTTGCGTTTTACGGCGCGCAGTACGCAGGCTGTATAGTTCTGCTTCTGGACAGGACAGCGGATGTATCGCTGCTGGAAGATCAGATCGTTCGCAGCGGCTGCAAGGATGTCATCTATTCCGAGGAAGTCAGGGAAAAGGCAGAGTCGCTCGCATCATCTGCGGGCGTTGCACTTTATTCCTTTGATAAGCTGAAAGATCACTCCGCAGAAGGCAGGAAGATCCTCTCGGATGGCAGGACAGCCTGCCTCGATCAGACACTGAACGGCGATGATACAGCTGTTATCATGTATACCTCGGGAACAACGGGCATCAGCAAGGGCGTTATGCTCAGCAGCAAGAACCTTCTGATGAACAGCGAATGTGTTGTGGATATCCTTGATGCGGAAAGAGATCAGGTGCTTATGCTCCCGCTGAACCATATCTACTCGCTGCTTGCGCAGTTTCTGGCGGTCAGGTCGGGAAAGTGCCTGCATATCTGCCTGAATCTGAGACATATGGCTGACGATTTTGCCGAAGTGAAGCCCGAACTGCTTTTCCTTGTTCCGCTGATAATAAAGAATCTTTACGGTATCATCCGCAAGACGATACATAAGATGGGCGACGATGAAAAGGTCGAGCAGATGATCCGCGAAAACAAGGAGAAGGGCAATGTTTCATATGAGGAGCGCAGGAAGATGTTCGCTCCGTACATTGCAGTTCTCGGAGGAAGGATAGAGAGGATCGTTTCGGGCGGAGCGCCTATCGACATACAGGTCATCAGGGGAATGGAAGACCTCGGTATACCGATACAGGAAGGCTACGGCATTACCGAGTGTTCACCCGTGCTTGCCGTTAATCCCGACGGTAAGATAAAGGTCGGAACGGTCGGCATCCCGACCCCCGGACATGAGATGATGATCGATAATCCCGATAAGAACGGTATCGGTGAGATATGCGCCAAGGGACCGAGCGTCATGAACGGTTACTACAATATGGAGAAAGAGACCGCCGAAGCTATGGCGGGCGGATGGTTCCATACGGGCGATCTGGGTTATCTCGATGAAGAGAGCTACCTGACGATAACCGGACGCATCAAGAACCTTATAATCCTGTCAAACGGCGAGAACATCTCTCCAGAGGAGCTTGAAGCGAAGATATATCTCTGCAGGGCTGTTTCAGAGGTCATAGTCTATGAGAAAGACGACAAGATCTCCGCTATGATATATATGGACGCAGATTACATCGCGGCAAACAACATTGCCGACGGCGAGGCGTATGTAAGGGCTCATATCGAAGAGTATAACAAAACGGCATCTACTGTCAAGAAGATAAGCGCCGTGGAATTCAGGGATGTTCCCTTTGAAAAGACTTCGTCGAACAAGATCAAAAGAAATATTTCCAAATGATTCCAATTTATTCCAAGTAAACAGGAGGAGGAATTTATGAAAAAATATCCGCTTTTACAGGCTCAGCTGGGTGTATTTCTGGAGTGTCAGTCGTATCCCGACGGCACACAGTATAATCTGCCTTTTCACACAGAGCTTGATCTGCAGGAAGATCCGCAGGCACTGGCTGATGCGTGGAAAAAACTCATAAGCGCAAATGCCGTTCTCAGGGATCGCTTTGAGATCGGTGAGGACGGAATGCCTCTCCAGTGGCCTGACGATGAAATGGCTGTTGATATCCCGATCATGAAAATGACCGAGACCGAAGC
>JAILFE010000426.1 GCA_024697725.1 Oscillospiraceae bacterium | reverse complement strand
CGAGACCGACTATATGACCCTTTACAGGAACAAGCTCACGAATATATTTCTTAATGAGGATACGGAATATATAACCTACTATATGTTCTCGCTGTATGATGTGGGCGGAGATGCTACTCCGGAGCTGTTTGTCTCCAACGGTGAATTCCATATGGCAACGACAGAGCTTTTCACGGTAAAGGACGGGGAAGTTATCTCTGCGGGAACTGTCGGTTCCTTCGGAGAAGCGCTGTATTATCCCGATAAAGGAAAATTCGACGCACAGTACAGCGGCATGGGATATTTCTCTCATTGTCTTGTTTCCTTTGACGGCACACAGCTTGTCAGCGGCATCTCCATTGACAGCTATGAAGGCTTCGATTATGAAAATGAGGATTATGATACCCCGGTCTCCGAATATCATATCGACGACAGGGAAGCTACAAAGGAAGAATACGACAAGGCATACGAAGAAAATTTCACCGGAAAATTTATCAGCCTCGGAAGAGATCATTATCTGAACGAGCATGGTATCTCCGCGGTGTTTGACGATCTCGGCAGAGAAAGGACGTATGAGGAACTGATATTGTCCGTACCGCAGGATGAAGCGGTATGGTCTGCACCGGACAAAATGGCGTACTGTGATATCGACAGCGACGGCACAGAGGAGCTTCTGTTATATTACGGCTACGGCTGCCGCGTATACACATACGACAACGGACTTATATACTGCGGAAATGTGCCGAGCTATGACGATACACCGTATGAATTCTTTGATACCTCGGATTATGATGTCGCATGGGATGATACCGAGATGCAGTACATCCTCTATGCCGATACATACGACAGTATGCTTTTCTGGAGAATGCGTTCTTCATATGAATTGCAGTATGTTTTTTCCTACGAGAACGGGTGCATTATCCCGACAGAACTTTATCAGAAATATCCTCTCAAGGACGGTTCTTATCTTTATGCGATAAACGGCAGGAAAACAGACGAAGCCGGGTTCAAAAGCTTTAGTGAGCTGCTGTTTACCGATACGTGGGATGAGATAGAATTTGAAGAACTTGCGGTCGGATGAGGCTTTGGCGCTGGCACAGCAACGCCCGCTAAAAGAATTATTTATTTATCGGTTCAGCCGACACCTTTGATGAGCATCACCACTTTAGCCGTTATCAACAGAAATGCTATTTGTGCAATGGCAAAAATGACTGTCGCGATATTCGCGTTTTTCTTTTTATATTTTTTCTTTGCGGATGTCTGCTTCTCCGGTGATCCATCTTTGAGGTTCTTTTCATATAAACAGATCATCCCGTTCAGATCGTATGCCTTTTTTTCATAGCAGATTTCAATACCGGCTTTTCTGACCATAAGATCATATCCGTATTTGTCGCATCTGTCAAAGCCGAGCTTTTTTGCGGTCTCGCAGTCACCGACATATAATTCATACTCATCAGCGGTCTCTCTTATGACCTCGACCTTATGACCCTTGTAGTCCGTATACGGATATAAGTAGTAGGCCTCCGTCAGCTCTGTCGGGGCTATGAGTTTGGAATAAGTCCCCGTATTGTATCTGTCGGTATATGTTTTATCCTTTTCACTTTCGGAATTGGGATAGAGCGCTATCCTGCCGTCTTCGGTAAAGCCTATCCTATGCACTTCTCCGTTATATATACCATAAGTATCAGACATTGTTCACCGACCTTCCTGATAATGACAAGCTCTTTTAGTTTCCGAGCAAGTCCGGAATATTCTCCATGAATATCATCGGGTGTGCGGTGCAGAACTCCGTGTTCTGCATATACATAGCAAGAGCAGTGTCGCTGTCGTCGATGCAGACGACTTTTTTCGGTGATATATCCCCGAAATGCTCGCTGACTATGCGCTTTGCAAGTGCGGGCTTTTCATCGTATTCGAGCGTATAGAAGCAGTGATCTTCGGGTATGCCGTACAGTCTGTACAGCATTTCCGATTTCCATGCTTCATGCCCGTGCGGTTCCTTGGATATGCAGAATATCCTGTCTGTACCGTGCTTCTGTATATAATCATACATCGGCAGCAGCCTTTTGCAGTCTGCATAGATGTTCACATCACGGAACTCCGGGGTGAAGTCGAGCTCGTGATGTGCGTGATATTCCCCGTAATTGTAGCTCGTGAGCGTTCCGTCAACATCGAAAAGAACGACAGTATCGGGTTCGCAGAGCAGTTTCCATACCTTATTCATTTTATTTCTCCGTTTATCTGATTTTATATTTTATCAGCCATATGATAAGAAGATGCAGCGGATATATTATGTAAAATATCCATTTGTTTACGGCAGAGCCGCTGCCGCGCTTTCCGTTGTAGATATTCAGTATCGGCACCACGAGGAAAACTCCCGTCTGCCATAATTCCCCGTACCAGTGGCAGCCGTTTTTTGCGAGGAACACAGCGGCGCTCACTACCTGTATCGTACAAAGCGTCGAATACATCCTCAGCTGCATTTTGCGGTCGTCTCTGTATCGGTAGAAGAGCCATGCCATAAACGGCCCGAATACGCCCCAGTCGCAGCAGAAGGTTATCATTATTATCGCGAACACGGCGACAGTATTCAGCGTGTGGTCGCTTATCCTTTCGGATGCCAGCAGCATCAGAAATATCATTGCGAGTGTGATTATCACATTGAAGTCAAGCACGAGCAGCTTGTCATAATGTGAGAGTGCATACGGTATCTGCGATATAAGCCCGAACAGAAGAAGTCTGATGCCGTATTTTTTCTTTGATGAGGTATGTGTGAACCCCTCGGTCAGAAAGAATATCATGACGGGGCCCGTTATCCTTCCGATGAAGCGCATGATAAAATACAGCGCGGACATCAGAAAGGGCGAATCATCTCCGTGCGGAACGAAAAAAAGAGCGATGTGATCTATAAGCATAGCCGCTATTGCGATGTATTTTATACCGACACGGTCAAGACCGTTATCCTTTGTTTCCGAAATCTGTTCCGTAAGCATCCCCCCTATAGAGTGCCATTTTCGACAAACAGATTATACCATGTCATGATGAGAATGTCAAGGATTTGTGCATATGGTCGGTTCGGGCAGGGAACAATTTTGGTGATATTGACCAATGAAAAATACTTGATTATTTGCATTCCCTGTGATATAATATTATATGTTATTGAGCCGGTATGCGGCAGCAACAGAATATCATGGAGCGATATCGAAGTGGTCATAACGGGCCTGACTCGAAATCAGGTAGACCTCACGGTCTCGTGGGTTCGAATCCCACTCGCTCCGCCAGAAAAGGGACTGCGGATGCGGTCCCTTTTTGTGTGCGGAGCGGTGGGGTTCGAAGAGGCGCAGAAGTGAATGACAGTCCTGCGGACTGTCAGAGCTGCGCCCGACCAAGCGCCGCAGCGCGCGACCGAATCCCACTCGCTCGCCGGAAAAGGGACTGAGGATGCGGTCCCTTTTTGCGTGCGGAGCGGTGGGGTTCGAAGAGGCGCAGAAGTGAATGACAGTCCTGCGGACTGTCAGAGCTGCGCCCGACCAAGCGCCGCAGCGCGCGACCGAATCCCACTCGCTCGCCGGAAAAGGGACTGCAGATGTAGTCCCTTTTTGTGTGCGGGAGTGGTGAGCTTCCGACCGCTATGCCTGAAAATGACTTCGTTAGTGTAAAATAAAAGTAGGCAAAGAATAAAAAAGAGGGCAAGACGAACTTGCCCTCAAGGTCACAATGTGCTAAAATGAGATTGCAGTAACATAGAAGCAGGTGACCTATAATGAGTATATCATATAAAATCGAAT
>JAILFE010000425.1 GCA_024697725.1 Oscillospiraceae bacterium | reverse complement strand
CAGCGCAGCGCAGATAATTGCTGGAAACGATAACAAGCGTCTTTTTTTACCGTTTGCCTGTTCAATCTGTGTCATATTATAGCACATATTGTTAAAAAAGTCAATAGCACAAAGCCCGTTTTAGAAAGATTTAATCGACTTCTAATCTGCGGATAAGTTTTTCGTATATTTCATTAATGAAGATCGTTTCCGGAAGCGAATTTCACTCAGTGATATCCGATCTCACCGCAAAATCAAAAGCGCCCTCCTTTACAACAAGTTCGGCGCTGTCTCCCCTGCGTATCTCTCCGGATATGACCCTTCGGGAGAGCAGATCCTCCACATCCGTTGTTATCACATGGCGCAGAGCCCTTGCGCCCTCTCTGCCCATGCCGTTTTTCACGAGCCTGTTTACTGCGCTGTCCGAAAAATCGACAGATATCTCCATCCCGGCAGCGCGCTGTTTTAGTCCCGAAAGCATACGTCGTGTCAGTTCGGGCAGTTCATCTTCCCCGAGAGGATCAAAGATAATGATATTGTCTATCCTGTTGATGAGCTCTGGACGGAAATATCTCTTCAGCTCTCTTATCGTGCTGTTTTTCCTGTCCTCGGAGGTGTTTTTCTCAAACCCGACCGACACGGCTTTCCCTTCATTATCCGACCCGAGATTCGATGTCAGTATTATAATCGTGTTGCGAAAGCTTACCCTCCTGCCCATACTGTCGGTTAGCATACCATTGTCGAGGATCTGCAAAAGCACATTCGCAGCATCGGGATGTGCCTTTTCTATCTCATCGAACAATACGACCGAATACGGCTTCTTTCTTACCGCCTCCGTGAGCTGCCCTCCGTCCTCGAAGCCGACATATCCCGGAGGTGAGCCTATCATGCGGGATATGCTGTGCTTTTCCGAATATTCGCTCATATCGAGCCTTATCAGCGAATCTTCATCTCCGAACATACACTCGGCAAGTGCCTTTGAAAGCTCTGTTTTGCCGACACCCGAAGGTCCGGAAAAAATAAAAGAGCCTATCGGACGGACAGGATCCCGCAGCCCAGATCTTCCGCGCCGTACAGCATCCGCCACCAGACGCACAGCCTCGCTCTGTCCGACTATGCGCCTGTGCAGCTCCTCTTCAAGCCCCATGAGCCTGTCGCTCTCATTTGTGCCTATCCTCTCGGCGGGTATGCCTGTCGATATCGAAAGTACTGCGGCAACGTCCTCCGCTGTGACCGATACGGTATTGTTGAACCTGCTTTCCCCGTGAACCCGTCTTGCTGTGCGAGGCCTGCATTCGATCACTCTGTTAAGATTCTCGGATAGCTCTCTTAGAGTTTTCGGCTGTGTGCTGTGGTGTATGACGGCATACGATGATGCCTCATCCATGAGATCAACAGCCTTGTCGGGCAGACAGCGCTCGCTGATATATCTTGCCGATAGCGATACAGCCGCAGATATCGCTTCATCGGTTATTTTCACATTATGATAATTCTCATAGCAGCCGGATATGCCTCTGAGTATCCTTACCGCATCCTCCTCGCTCGGTTCATCGACGATCACCCGCTGGAACCGCCTTTCAAGTGCTCTGTCACGGCCTATCGTGCGGCGGTATTCATCAAATGTCGTGGCACCGATCATCCGTATATCCCCTCTTGCAAGCTGAGGCTTGAGTATATTCGCGGCATCTATCGCACCCTCGGCAGCGCCCGCACCCACGATATTATGAAGCTCATCTATAAAAAGTATTATATTATCATTTTTTGCAGCCTCATCAAGACAATGCTTTATCCTTTCCTCAAAATCCCCGCGGTATTTCGCGCCTGCGATCAGCGCTGTAAGATCAAGAGAAAGGATGTGCTTATCCGCAAGCACATCTGGAACGGCATTCTCTGCAATGAGCCGTGCAGTGCCTTCGACTACCGCCGTTTTACCGACTCCTGCCTCTCCGACAAGACAGGGATTGTTCTTTGTCCTGCGCGACAGTATCTGTATCACCCTAGCGATCTCATTATCACGGCAGAGCACCGGGTCACATTTGTTCTCGGCTGCAAGAACGGTAAGATCCTTGCTGTATTTCATCAGTACGGGTGCTTTTATGACCGATCTGCTCTTAAGGGATGTCTCACTTCCGCACATACAGGCGGAGCGTATCTTAACGGGGTCACATCCCGTATCACAAAGTATCAGATAAGCTGTGCTGCTTTCCTCTGCCGTGAGAGCCGCAAGCAGATGCTCTGTTCCTGCCGGATTTGCAGCAGTCGCCGATGCCATGCTGCACGCCGTTTCGACTATTTTCAGAAATACCGGTGTCGCAGAATCAAGATCCAGTCTGACTGCGCTCCCCCTCCCGACAAGCTCTATGATCTTCGAGAGAACTCTGTCATCCGAAAGACCGCAGGATCTGAGTATGCTGTATGCGGTGCTCCCCTGCTCGGATGCAAGGGAGAGCAGCAGATGCTCGCTGCCGACATAGGAATGCCCAAGACATCCCGCCGATACCTGTGCTCTGCTTATGACTGTATTCGCTTTTTTTGTAAATAGATCAGAATTATACATATATTGCCGGATGCTCCTCTGTTACCGCGGCACGCTGTGCCGCAGACTTTAAGCCAGCCGCGCCGTTCGGCGCATACTGTGCCATTACCAATATTATGTCACAGCCTTCCGGAATTATTTGTCGCAGCAAGTTTTGTGCATCAAAATTTATCGCACATTCCTACATATTTTCCTGTAGCAAAATCCCGCGCATATCATATTATGAAATATGAACAGCGGGAAAAACCGAAATGTTCAGGCGCTTTTCCGTACAGCGCGGATATTCTCTGCAAAAGGGGCGGAAAACGGCAACTTACATTATATTATATAAAGGAGCGTTTTATTATGAATAACAACTGCTTTAACGGATCTTGCTGCTGGATAATCCTTATCATCATCCTTCTTCTCTGCTGCGGCGGCACCGGAAACGGATGCGGCAATAACTGCGGCTGCTGATGAACGTTGGCTGACGGATAACAAAATGACCTGAGCATCCCCCGCACAGCTTTCTGCCAAGTCTGTGCGGGGGATATTTTATAGTAAACGACAATGAAATTGCTGCATTCAGTCTGCGCAAAAGCTCATATATGCAAAGTTTTGCTTGACTGAATGTGCAATTTCTGATGTCGTTGACTATATAGTAAACGACAATGAAATTGTTGCGTGCAGTCTGCGCAAAGCTGATATATGCAAAGCTTTGCTTGACTGAATGTGCAGTTTCTGATGTCGTTGACTATATGTATGGCATGTCGCTTTTTTTCGGTATTATGGATAATCTTTTCTTTTTTTGTCCTTAGTGTAAAATAAAAGTAGGCAAAGAATAAAAAAGAGGGCAAGACGAACTTGCCCTCAAGGTCACAATGTGCTAAAATGAGATTGCAGTAACATAGAAGCAGGTGACCTATAATGAGTATATCATATAAAATCGAAT
>JAILFE010000414.1 GCA_024697725.1 Oscillospiraceae bacterium | reverse complement strand
AGCCTGTAATGTTTAACGGGAACACTTATACTGATAGCGAGTATGGCCATCATTATGCGTTACATAAAAGTGGTGAAATTTCTGCTAAAGATAAGGAAGAAGTGTTTATTCTACTAAAAGAATGGCTAAATAGATAAATTCAAGTTTGTCATGCTGATACTGAATGCCGTTGTTGCGATCGCTACATGGCTCATAGGGTATCACTATCCGGAGCTTGTCACGACATATTCCAGAGGCGGGAACTATTTCGATTCGCTGGCAGCGTTTTTTATTGTGGGAACGATCATATATACGCTGATTGAATTCCAGAGCAAACTGTGTCTGAAGGATGAGGAGAACAAAACAACGCAGCGTATGTTTGAGCAGACCGCAACAGCACTGGTCAACGCCATTGACGCAAAGGACGCCTACACACACGGACACTCATCCCGTGTGACGGATTACTCACGTAAGATCACAGAAATAAGCGGTAAGAGCAAGAATGAATGTGATGAGATCTATTATACAGCACTCCTGCATGATGTCGGAAAGATCGGTGTCTCTATGGAGATCATCAACAAAGTCGGTAAGCTGACAAATGAGGAATACGAAACCATCAAACAGCATCCCGGCATGGGCGCTCAGATTCTGGAAAGCATCAGTGAATGCCCGTATCTGATGACGGGAGCGCTGTATCATCATGAACGATATGACGGCAAAGGGTATCCGAATCATCTGAAAGGCAAGGATATACCGGAGGCGGCACGAATCGTGGCAGTCGCAGACGCATATGATGCGATGACTTCCCAGCGCAGCTACCGTGATGCCATCCCGCAGCACATCGTCCGTGAGGAACTGGTAAAGGGCATAGGGACGCAGTTTGACCCTGAATTTGCTAAGATCATGATCCATCTGATCGATCTGGACAGCGAATACAAAATGCAGGAATGTATTTCCGGCTCGAATGTAACCGCCTCAGTCGGATTGCACTGTGAATCCATTTATGACAACTGCACCGATGGGATCACAATCACCAGAAAGAAAGCAACGATCAGATTTTGTATACTGCCGGACAGGGGTTTTTCAGAAAAAGTATGTATTCCGACGCTGATTATATTCGATGCACTGGACGGCAAGGTGCATCCCGGTGAGGAATCCAACAAGGATCTTCTGTATTATGAATACGCAAAACTCAGGCTCGATGGAACTTTCACCAATCTGGGAGCAAGAAAGGTCGAGTTCAAAGCTTGTGACCAGAAACGGAATAACGAACATCAGAAGCACCGTGAAAAGAAATACAAGATCGAAGCAGTCAGAAACCGCGATCATGTACTTGTTCGGATCACAACAGGAGCGCAGGTATTTGAAGGTATCATGGCACTTCCCGATACCGCTCGGTATGTATACCTTTCCATCAGCGGCGAGCATTGCGAGATACATAATATCGCAGTAGAAACTGCTGCCGAGGATACTGCGCCTGACTCGATCCCGCGCATTGCGGAGGAGATCAGCTATAGCAAGGATTGTCTTGTGGGAGATCTCCCCAATATTGAAGTGGATGGTCCTCGGCTTGTCACCTCGGAGGGTATCACGATCGGTGACGACATGACATTATCCTTCCATACGAAGAGCTATCCGACAGCGCGTCTGATCTGGCATTGCCCGTACTTCTGCATTTTCTCCTCCGCTAACGGGCAGGTGGACGGTGAGGATTACCATGAATACCTGCTGCTCAAGCTGGACGGAGAGAATTGGGATTCTGCCGAAAATGTAGAGAATCAGGTCAATGTAAAGCATACACAAGACTTTAAAGGCTGGGCATCATGGATGGAACAGAACAAGCAGGGACTGGACTGTTCAGCAACTATCAAAAGGGAGGATAATAAGATCATCATGCAGACAGAGAATCTTGGCATCATTCTCGATAGCGTCACAACGATTCTGGATGATGTAAGCAATGTTTCGATAGCACTCACAGGCGATCAATGCGCGATCACCAATATTCGTATCCAAAGGGCGTGAATCGGCTTGGTGAAGCACGATAACCAAAGGATCGACAAAATGACTCTGTACATATGTACAGGGTCATTTTTATTTCAGGGAGCAGTTATTTTTCCTGAACTGATTGCAGATAACTATGTACCGTTAAAAATATAGATTTTTCGATATAATGCAATTGACTTTTTGTGCAGAATGTGGTAAAATAAAATAGGTTATTGTATAGATTACTCCAATTAATAATTTTGATACATTAAGTGAAATAGATTGCCATCATCCGAAAAGGAGGCTAAGATGAACAAAATATTTAAGACAAGCAAAAGCCAAAATCACACGGCTCTGCTGTTATGTATTGGCGGAATCGCACTGAATCTGGTTTTGAGCATGACGGTTTCAGCATTTCATTTGCCAATTTATCTGGATACGGTCGGAACTATAATCGTAGCAGTCACGGGGGGATATTTGCCCGGTGTACTGGTCGGATTCACGACAAATATACTGAAATGCTTCTCCGATACTTCTTCACTTTATTATGGTGTATTCAACATTCTGATTGCGATCTTTGCAGCATATCTCTCAAAAAGGGGCTGGATGAAAAGTATCCGCGGTATACTGGGCCTCACCGCTGTGTTTGCGCTGATCGGCGGAGGTCTTGGTTCACTGATACCGCTGCTTACAAATGATCTGAGCAGAAACATCGAATCGCTGAATATGCTTTTATATAAGTCCGGTATTTTCAATCAGACAAGCTCACACATTACGGCATATCTTATCTGGGATTTTGCAGACAAGGCGATATCCGTCCTACTGTCACTGATGATCCTGAGATCACTGCCGGACAAATTCTATCAATATACCAATCTTTGCTGGTGGCTGCAAGCCCCCGTTCCCATGGAGGAACTGCAGTCCGTTGAAAAGAGCCGCATTATGTCGCTGCGTGTAAAGGTCATCACGGTGCTTACGATTTCCATCGCATCGGTCGCAATCGTCGGTATCGTAATATGTATGCGGCTTTACCATACGACAATCATCAGAGATAATACTGAACTTGCATTTGGAACAACAAAGATCGCCGCAGATGCTCTTGACGGTGACCAGATAGATGCGTATCTGGAAAGCAAGGGCAGTGCCGAAGGCTATCGGGAATCAAAGGAAACTCTTTTCAGCATACTCTCGAACTCAGAAAAAGTATCTTATCTCTATGTTTACCAGATGAAAGAGGATGGCTTTCATGTTGTGTTTGATGTGGAGACAGAGGACGAGCCTGCCAGTGAGACCGGAAGCGTGATCCCTTATGGTGAGGAATTCACTCCTTATATACCTCAGCTCCTTGCTGGAGAACCGGTCGAGCCGGTCATAACAGATGATGAATATGGTCACCTTCTGACAGCAGCCACCCCGCTTTATGATTCAGACGGAAGATGTGTCTGCTATGTGATCGCAGATATCGATATGGAACAGCTTCTGGTAGATGAACGCAGTTTCCTGACAAAATATATATCCTTATTCTTAAGCTTCTTTATTCTGGTCGGAGTCATCGGCATATGGCTGACGCAGTACCATGTCATTTACCCGATCAAATCCATCACGAAATTTGCAGACTCTTTTTCAGATGAGGATCCTTCTCAGGAGCAGCTTGACGAGTATATCAAGCAGTTCCGCAAACTCGATATTCATACAGGTGATGAGATAGAAAGGCTCTATCTCACGCTCTGCCTCATGACACTGAACCAGGCGGAGCAGACACGCAGTATCAGAAGATTGTCTGAATCCACTACAAAAATGCAGGATGGGCTGATCGTCACAATGGCAGACCTCGTTGAAAGCCGTGACTCGGACACAGGCGCTCATGTACAGAAAACAGCTGCCTATGTCAGAATCATTGCAGAGGGCTTGAAAAAGAAGGGATACTATGCAGAAAAACTCACCCCTAAATTCATGGCAGATGTTGTCCGTTCTGCACCTCTTCACGATGTGGGCAAAATCAATATCCCGGATAATGTACTCAACAAACCAGGCAAGCTGACCGATGAGGAATATGCGATCATGAAAACGCACACTACTGCCGGAAAAAAGATCATGGAACACGCAATCAGTACAGTAGAAGGAGACAGTTATCTCAAGGAAGCACGCAATATGGCGGCATATCATCACGAACGCTGGGACGGAAAAGGCTATCCGGAGGGGCTGCACGGTGAAGTGATACCGCTTTCTGCCCGTATAATGTCTGTCGCTGATGTATTCGATGCGCTCGCTTCTCCCCGTGTCTATAAGCCTGCATTCCCGCTTGAAAAGGCGCTGGCGATTCTCGAAGAAGGCAAGGGTACGCAATTTGATCCGAAGTGTGTTGAGGTGTTCATGGACTCGCTCCCGCAGGTCAAAGAGGTACTGCGGAAATATCAGCAAAATGTGTAAAGGAGGTCAGCAGCAATATGAAAACAAAAGCGTTCAGGCTGATATCCTGTGTACTGCAGTCTGCATTCCTCGCGGCATTTGTTCTGTGGAATCCGATCTCTGTTTACGCGGCAGATGACAATATCCAGGAAGCCGCGGACAAAGTACCATTGGGCGGAGGCTACGCTGCCACTGAACAGATCGATAGTATGGGGTATATGTCAAAGCTCTATGATGCTACAAACGGTCTGGTGACTTCTGATGCAAATGATGTACTTTGTGCAAGCGACGGCTCTGTATTGATCGGCGGATACAGCGGTATCACACGTTACGACGGCTCCTCCTTCACAAAACTTGATCCCTCCGACGGACTGACCAGCGGTCGAGACTTGTTCGAGGACAGTCAGCATCGTATCTGGGTAGGTACTAATGATAACGGCGTTGTTGTCCTGGACGGAAATGCAAGGACACATTTCACCGATCAGGAAAAGCTGACCTCCATGTCCATCCGGAGCTTTGCAGAGGACAAAGAAGGAAATGTTTTCATCGGTACAACTGCCGGAGTATGCTATGTTGACACCCGAATGGAGCTCCATGTACTGGACGATGAACGGCTGAATGAGGAAAGAATCCTGCGGCTTGATGCAGATGCGCAGGGCAGGATCTACGGCTATACCAAAAACGGCAGTGCCTTTCTGATCGAGGACAAACAGCTTTCAGAGATATACACCAGCGACGAGCTGGGAACAGAAAAGATCACAACGATCATGGCTGATCCTGTAACCGACAATAATGTCTATATCGGAACAAGCGGAAATTTGATCTATTACGGAAAATTCGGCAGTAAAGCGGAGAATATGAAACGTATCTCTGTATCACCAATGTCCGATATCCATTTTATCAGCTATGACTGCGGAAGAGTATGGGCGACATCCACAACTGCGGCAGGTTACCTTGATGAGAACGAAAAGATACATATTCTTGAAGATATACCGGTCAACAGCGGCATCGAAATGTCAACTTCTGATTATCAGGGAAATATGTGGTTTGCTTCATCAAGGCAGGGTGTCATGAAGCTGGTCGCAAGCAGCTTTGTGGATGTGACGGGAAAGGCAGAACTGCCTGCCGAGGTCGCAAATGCAGTCTGCCTGTACGGCAATAATCTGTATATCGGCACAGACAAAGGACTGCAAATCCTGGATAAAAACGGAAAACAGATCGAAAATGAGCTGACTGAATATATCGGCGAAGCCAGGATCCGCTGTATCGAAAACGGCTCTGATAATGATATGTGGATCGGGATGTTCACGAATGATCTTGGACTGATCCGTGTTTCAAAGGACGGAACCATCACCTCTTTCACAAAAGCAGACGGAATGCCCAGCAATGAGATCCGATGTATTTCTGCCATGAAAAACGGCAATATTATGGTCGGAACAAATCATGGTCTGGCGATCATCAGCGGCGATCAGATAATCAGGAGCATCACCTCCGATGATGTGCAGAATACTATTTTTTTAGATGTCAAAGAGGGAGAGAACGGAGAACTCTACATCTGCACGGACGGCGATGGTATCTATGTCGTAAACGGTGCCGATATCAAACATATCAGCCGTAATGATGGTCTGACAAGCGATGTGGTCATGCGTATCAAGCACGATGATGTCAGAGATCTGTATTGGATCATAACTTCCAATTCTGTGGAATATATGACGGATGGCATGATCACCTGTGTCACGACATTCCCCTACAATAACAACTACGATCTGTACTTCGGCGAAAATGACAGCATATGGTTTATATCCTCATGCGGTATCTATGTAGTAGATGCAGAGGAGCTGGTGCAGGACTATGTGACAGATTATCGCCTGTACACAGCAGCAAACGGATTGACAAGCACCCCGACCGGCAACGCCTTCTGTGCGCTGAGCGACAACGGAACACTGTATGTCCCGGTAAGAAGCGGCGTTTGCAGTGTGAATACCCGCTCCAGTGCGGAGGGAAGCATTGCTGTCAAGGCAGCGGTCAGCTCTGTTTACTGCGGAGATACAGAGATTCTTCCTGAAAGCAACGGCAGCTATACGATCCCGGCCTCGGATGAAAGGATCCGGATCACAGCATCCGTTTTTGATTATTCGCTTACCGATCCGCAGGTACAGATCTATTTAGAAGGTAAGGAAAAGGACGGCATAAGCACCACGCTCAGCCGGCTGACCCCGCTTGATTATACAGATCTTGGATATGGCAATTACAAACTGCATATCAAGGTGATCGGCAGTTCAGATGCAACTGTTTTGCTCGACAAGACGTTTCGCATCGAAAAGCAGCCGCAGCTTAAAGAACAGCTGACGTTTAGGCTGACATTGATGCTGCTTGCCCTGCTGCTGGCAGGTATCATCGCATGGAGGGTGACACGCTCTTTATTGATGCGCCGGCAGTACGAAGAACTCAAACGTGCCAGAAACGACGCCCTGATCGCAACCAGAGCAAGAACCAACTTTCTTGCCAGTATGTCGCATGAGCTGCTGACGCCCATCAATACGATAGTTGGAATGAACGAGATGACAATGCGGGAGAATCCATCGGAACGTATTGAAGAGTATTCTGCCAACATCCGGAACTATGCCATGGATATCCGAAACGCATCGGAATCTTTGAAATACCTCGTAAGTGATCTGCTGGATATGTCTGATCTGGAATCGGGCAGGATGCGTGTCTGCGTTCAGGAGTATGATACAGCTGCCGCGCTAAAGGATATCATAACACTGATAAGAAACCGCTGTAAGGAAAAAGGCATCGATTTCACTGTCAATGCTGAGGAAATGCTGCCACGGCGGATGTCCGGCGATATTGCTAAAATCAAGCATATCCTTATAAATCTGCTCAATAATTCCGTGAAATTCACCGATATCGGCGGGATCATTTTGACCGTTTCCTTATTGCAGAAAATCGGTGATGACTGTATTCTGCAATTTTCCGTTAAGGATACCGGAATGGGAATGGATGAAACTATTGTCAGAAATCTGTTCAATGTATATGATACGATCGGTGAGAACGGTAAAAACGGTGCGATCAATACCGGCGTGGCATTAGGTCTTTCTCACCGGTTTGCAGAGCTCATGGGCGGAAGTCTTACCTGTGAAAGCGAACCGGGAAAAGGAACGGAATTCGTGCTGATGCTGAACCAGAAGATCGTTGACAAAACCCCCATCGGAGCATTTATTGAGCAGACAGAAAATGTGATCGTGAATTACACGCCGCTGTTCAGAGCGCCGGATGCGGATATCCTTGTTGTAAGCAATGATGTGATGACCGTTAAAGTCATCAAAGGCTTCCTGAAAAGGACGGAAGCTTTTGTCACTACGGCTTCTAATATAGAAGCGTGTTCAGACAAAATGAAGGGTACAAGATTTCACGTCATTCTGTTTGACTTCATGCTGAGCGATGCAGACGGCGGGTATCCGAAGAAGCTGCGGGAGAAGAACAAGGATGTACCGGTATATGTGATCACATCAACCGAATCAATGGACGAGGTGTTCTACAAATCCAGAGGCTATCAAGGCTGTATTTTCAAGCCCATAGACGGTATGGTGCTTGAGAAGACCCTCAAAAAGCACCTTCCGGGGTATATCATGGATATACCTGAAGATCTTGCGAAACGCCGCTGACTGCTGTAAAACAAACGGAGAAATGCGTTATGATAGAATTGATAAGAGCCCATCAACTGAATCTCATGCTGCTGCTCTGCGGTGCCTGTGCAATACTGGCTTTTCTGGTATTCCACACCCGCTTTTTGCCGAAAACCAGAAAATGGATCCTGATTCTGATGGAGCTTATGGCATTGCTGCTCCTATGGTTTGACAGACTGGCATATATCTATGCCGGTGATCCCAGTGAATTGGGAGGCATCATGGTAAGAGTGAGCAATTTTCTTGTATTCTTCCTGACTCCCGGAATGGCCTTCGGGCTGACACTGTATCTGATGGACTGGCTAAAAAATGAAGGAAAGCTGAAAATAACGCCAAAGAGAATCAAGTTCTCGTTGCTTGCAACGGTAATAGGAATGATCCTTGCCGTCATAGCGGCATTGACTGACCTGTATTATTATTTCGATGCATCGAATTTATATCACAGAGGAAACGGCTTCATTATTGCCTATATCATTCCTGTATTATGCCCGATCATTCAGTTTACTGTTGTGAAGCACTACCGGAACATTTTCAGCAGGCTGGTCTACATTTCCCTGATCCTATACATCTTTGTTCCGGTGATCTGCGGCATCATTCAGATATTTGCCTACGGGATCTCCATTGTCAATATGTCCATGGTGGCTGTTTCCATATCCCTGTATGTATTTACCTATCTGGACATCAACAATACCGTTGAACACGCGCACAAGATCGAAATCCAGAATATGGAAATCGAAAAGCAGCGTATGCAGAGATTGTTCGAACAGACAGCAACAGCATTTGTTTCAGCCGTTGAGAAAAAAGACGATTACACAAAGGGAAATGCTGTGAAGATTGCGGAATACGCACGAAGAATCGCCGAGCTTGCAGGAAAGGACGAGGCGGAATGTGAAAAGGTCTATTACGCCGCCCTCCTGCATGATGTCGGTATTATCGGGATCCCTGACCGCGTCATCAAAAATGAATATAATCCGAAGAAAAGGGATCGTGAGCTGATAAAACAGAAGCCCCTGATCGGCAAAGAGATTCTCTCCAGCATTACCGAGTACCCCTATCTGAGTGTCGGCGCACAATACAGCCACGAACGGTATAACGGAACAGGCTATCCGGACGGACTCAAAGGAGAAGAGATACCGGAGATCGCAAGGATCATTGCGGTAGCAGATGCCTATGTTTCCATGACAACCAAGAAGCGGTTCCGGGAGGCGCGTCCGGTCTTTATTGCAAGAGAAAACCTGATCAAGGGTGCAGGTGCAGAATTTGATCCTGAATTCGCAAACCTTATGATTAAAATTATCGACCATGACAGCAGCGACCAGATGCAGAATAACCTGTCGGATGTTGAAACCGAGCTTTCCTGCGGTGCATACCGTGAGCATATCACGGTCGGGATCCCGATCGAAAACAATATGACACGCATTACCTTTGAATGCGTGTGTCAGACGGACGAAGCGCATAGGTTCAGCGCACCGGCAGTCATCCTGTTTGATTCGTATGACAGAAGAGTCCATGATAATCAAAAGGCAATAGAAGCGTATCACTATCTTGAATACGGTGAAATCTGGTTTGATGAAAATACGATCACAACCTCGGCAAGAAAGATCGAGATCACAAGGATCGAAAAACACGCAAACACCGGGAGCGGATATGAGATCGTCATGGGACGTTTCGGCGATCATCTGAAGGTAAAACTGACAAGTCCTGATTATGAAAAGGAAATCATTGCTGCTCTGGACAACGAAGCGAAATCGTCCTATCTGGCACTGACCGGAGAGAATTGCAGACTGGAAAACATCACTGTACAGCAGACAGGCGACACAGTCAGTGCGGAGGATATACCGAGAATTGCCGATGCGTCAAGCTTTACTGACCGTATGGAATCGGACATCCCGAATATTCAGATCAACCGTACAAGGTCTGAGCATACAGCCGGTATTGAATTACGGGAAAAGCTGAAACTCATGTTCCATACGATGAGCCTTCCGGGAGCAAATCTGGTATGGAACTGCCCCTATATCATACTCTTCACGTCAAAAGACGGTATTGTCGGAGGAGAGGAATACCGCGAATTTGCTTTTGTCAAGCTGTATGGAGAAAACGAAGGCGATGATACATACGCCAAAAATGTTCTGACCATGAAGAAAAAAACAGATTTTCCAGGCTGGGAGGTCTGGAAAAACAGAATTCGTAAGGGATTTGAGTGTGAGATCTCACTGGAAAGAAAAGGCGGACATATCGTGTTAATAGCCGAAAACCTGGGAATATATATCGAGAACATTACAGATATAAGGGATGTTCCCGACAAGATCTATGTTGCTCTGACCGGAGATCAGGTGGCACTTACGGATATACGGATCAAGCAATAGCTGAAAATGGAATGATCTTAGCAAGCAGATAGCCTTTCAGATACGGTTAGTATAACAGCTCGTCCGGATTTTTGACGGGACCGATCAGGTCATCAACTTCAATTTGCAGTCTTTGTTTCCAAGAAGCACCATGTTTTCTGCTTTCCCATTCATGATAGTAAACAGTTCTCCCCCATAGAGCAAAAGGCTCTGAACCGCATTAAAACCCGGTTCAGAGCCGATTTTTATTTTCTTGTCATAACATAATAGCTGCTTTCTCTGCCGCCAAAGCGGTAATCACCGCTTTTCCACTCAATAATGAGATAATCTTTGCCGGAAAATTCTTTGATTTCGTAAGCACAGGCATTATTATTCCACTTGCGGAGCCAATATCCGCGTGACCAGGTGTGTTTGTCGTCGCCTGTGATGATCTCGTCAGCGTAAACAGCCGTGCAGTGACCTCCTGCAGAAAACTCTATCTCCTTGAAATACGGCTCGGGCAGGTAGTTCCAAGCACCTGAGGGCGGATTTTCAAACGGTACGAAATCCTCTTTTTTCAGTTCAACGGGATCGAAGTAACAGAACGCTTTCCATTTTCCGATAACGCGCTCATCATTGACGAACGGCTTATTTATATCGTCTTTACGCGCTATCTGTTCTTTCTTGTAATGAACGCTGTCGAGCTTGCGAAG
>JAILFE010000413.1 GCA_024697725.1 Oscillospiraceae bacterium | reverse complement strand
GTTTGCAAGTGCGTAGGTACAGCCCGCCTTGAATGTATCTCCCGCGCCGAGCGTGCTTGCGACATCGACCTTGTATGGCTGAAATGTCTTGACAGGCTCGTTTTTTCTTCCGTACAAAAGCGCGTTCCCACCGTTTGTGATAATAGTCAGACCGTCTGTGTTTTCTGCATATTGCGGGAACATTTCCTCACGGCTCACATCGCCGTAGTGCATTTTGAGCCCTTCTCCGGAGATGACATCAACAGCCGCGTGGCGGTGGATATAACTGTCGTATTTGCAGTCGATACTAACATAGGGCTTTCCAAGCCGCACACACATTTCGGAGGCAGTCTGTGAATCCTCACCGAAGAATTCATCTATCGCGGCAATGTCGCACCATTCAATATCGCTCTCCTTCGGGGAGTTCCAGTGCTTCTTGCCGCCGTTGTAATACTCCCCGAAGAAGTGCCCGAACCTGCCAAACGGAGTGCGGTCGCTGCCCGAAATGATAACATAGTCTTCAAGTCCCTCGAAACTGTCGTCAAAGGTCAATGAGCCGAGATCGACAGTTTTGTTTTTGTAGAAATCCCGCGTGAGCTGAGCTGTGCTTCTTCCGATATGTGTTCCATCGATTCTGACCTCCGCACCGAGGGAGGAAAGCACAGTTGCACAGGTGCCTGTCTCGCCGCCGATAAAACGTGCGCTTTGTTCAATCTCGCTGTACTCGTCGGGCTTCGGAAACTCGTTGAGTCTGAAGCTGTTTGAGCCACAGATCATACCGTAGAGATATATTTTCATGATAATCAGCCCCTTTTCCACTGGTATTGCAGAAATGATAATTGATGTCTCTGATTTACAGTCCCGCCAGCTTCAGAAACCTTTTATCATTCATCTGCTCGTTAGTAAGAAATTCTCCGTTGTAAAACAGAGCATAGGTCGTAGTCGGTGCGGGTGCATTCTGCGCCTGTTCTTTATTCTCAATATGTATCGCCTTGAACGGGATACCGTGCTCTTTTGCAGTCTGCTCCACGATCGGCACATATTTTGCGTTGAACGGGCATTGATCCGTGTAATACAGCACATAGCCTTTTTCATCAACACACGGGTGCTTTGCACATTCCTTGAACGCAGGCTTTTGTGGATCGTTATCAAACGGCAGGTATGCAAGCTGTATCACGCCTGCCGCCTCGTCACAGACGGCGAAGCCCTTGTGCTTTAGGTATTTCGGGTCGGCAAGAAATGGCTTTTTCTTATCGCTTGTCAGTATGCAGAGCCCGATCCTTCCCCTGCTTTTACTGTCGCTTATGCAATGCTCCAGAAGATCGTTTGAATATCCGTGCCCCTTGAAGGAACCTGAGACCCACAGGCAGTCTATATACATATACCCCTCTGCAATTATCGGCAGCCATGCGTTTTCGGCTGGGATATACTCGATAAAGCATTTCCCCCGCTCCGCCGCTTTCAGAAACACGAGCCCGTCATCAAAGCACTTCATAAGCCATGCCTTTTTAGATGCCACCTGAATGTCTCTGTTGTTTGATATCGCACAGCAGATATGCTCGCTTTCAATGTTGTCCTTCATTACCCTTATGTATTCCATTACAGGCGCCTCCTCAATTTTCCTTGAATTGCTCTATCTTTACTGTCTTGTTCTTCATAGATATCTTCGCCACCCGATATCCGTAGGCTTCAAGCTCCTTTTTGAATTTCAGGAAGGAGTGGTCAATGGGAAATCCGCAGATATTTTCCACCTCGCTGAAACTAAGCTCCGACGGGGTATTATTTTTGATGTATTCCCATAGATTGTTATATTTGCTCATTGTGTCATTCCTTTTTGTCTTTACATTATTCCGAGATGACCCATTCTTTTGCTTTTTCGTAATCGCCGATAAACCTGACTGCTATCCCTGTTTGTATTACCCCACTGAGCTGTTTGTGCCAATGCTTTTCAACGCCGACAAACGCGATCTTTCTGAACAGTTTATTGGTCTCCAGAATAGTGTCGGTTATCATTCTCACGATCTGTTCGGTAATATCCGTTTTATCCAGATCGATTATCATAAGCGAGGAAACGGAAGGCCGCGAAAACTCCATTTTATCTTCTTTGAATTTGGCTATTACTTCGTCCTCGTATGCATCCATTCCGTCTAGATGTTCGCACCATATTGTCCCGCCGTTGAAGTTCAGCTCAAATGATTTCTTTCTGATCGCTGCCTGCTGAATACTGTTCATAAGTTATCACACTCCTTAGCATATCGCATATCGCCGCCTTTACGCAAATACATCACGGTCTCTGCGCCATCACGCGGCTGATCGGTACCCACCCGATGTATCTCGGGTGATCGCCGCTTTGTGCTGTCAGAGTTTCTATTTGCAGGTAATCATCTATCCTGACTTTATCCCACGCGTGTATAACTTTTCCATCACCAAGGCTTATGCCGCAGTGTCCCCAGTTCATCTGTATGTTTTCGTTCAGGCAAATGCAATCGTAGAAAACAAATACACCTCTCTCAGGCTCTCCATGCCGCATCGCGTCCGAATAAAGCTCTGCCGACTCCTTCGCACTGCTGCCGCCGAATATTTCTATCCTGTTACTTTGCTCCAACGCGTCTTCTATGAATGAAAGGCACCAGCCGGCGTATTGGGTTTCGCCGAGCCTTTCCTCAGCCCAGCGGATCATGTTTTCCGTCATTATCTGTTCTCTATCGTCCATAAAAACTCCTCAACCCTTCGATAATCTGTATTCCATCTGGACATCAAAAGGCTCCGCTGCTGCCAGTTCCTCATTGATCTCCTCCGCAGGCGTACAGCCAAGTGCCCGATATGCCGCCTGTGACTCTTTTGAGGAATGAGCAGATATGTACAGCTTGTCCGCGCCAAGCTGCCGCGCCTCTTCGCAGACAAGAGAAAAGAGCTTTCTGCCGATGCCCTGACGCCTGTATTCCTCTGATATCTGAAAACAAACCAGCTGCACATATCTTGCCGCA
>JAILFE010000402.1 GCA_024697725.1 Oscillospiraceae bacterium | reverse complement strand
CTGTCGGGGATCTCGACAATGAGCGGCCGTGAACGGCTGAGCTTTAATTCGTTCACCGTTTCCTCGATCATGTGCATGATCTTGTCCGTCATGAGTATCACCGCGATATCGTCGTCATTGAGAGCTTCATCGAGTGCCTTGCACACCTCGCTCTCCTCATGCACGACGACCCCGGGTATACCCGCGAGCCGCATCCCCATCTGAGTATCTATATTATCGCTCAGAAGAAAAAATTTCATGATGCATCATCCGTTCGTCTTCACAGCTTGTTGATTATCATGAATGCGATAAGGAACCCGTAGAGCGCAACGCCCTCGCCGAGCGCAACGAAGATGAGTGCCTTACCGAAGGAGCTGGGCTCCTCGCTTACTGCGCCGATAGCGGCGGGAGCTGCATTCGCAAGCGCGATGCCGCATCCGATCGAACCGAGACCAACGGCGAGCGCGGCACTGAGATATCCCATACCCACCGAAAGACCTGCCGCAGCCGCAGCATCGGCAGCTTCCTCGGTCTGTGCTGTTTCCTCGGCTGCCACCGCCGCACCCGTGAACCATTCACCGAGCGGGAGAAATGTCGCCATAAGGAGCACTGCGAAGAACGAACAGAGATTGAGTATGAATGCTGTCTTTACCTTGCCTGTGTTCCCGCCGCGTCTTATCCTGTAAGCCACGGGAAGTATCAGCAGAGCAGTTATCAGAAGCGGGATCAAATAAAAAAACATATCTTTTTCCTCCAAAACATTATGTATTCTCCGGATGTTCTCCGAAATTCACCTTTACCGGAACGAACGGTCTTCCGCTGCCGTCATAGAAACGCGAGAATATCTCGTAGAATTCGAGTCTCAGCACCTGTATGCCGGACAAAAGACCTTCAAGACACATTACAAAGATATTTCCGAGCACCATTATCACAGGCGATGCATGGGGATATATCTCTGTGAGCGAGATAACGACTGCCATCATGCCCGCATGGGAAAGCACGAAGCCTCCCACTCTGACAAAGGACAGCGTATTCGTCGCATAGCCGAGGAAGAATTCAAAGCATTCAAAGAAATTCGACGCTATGAAATCCCCGACGCCGTTCTCGAACCTGAATTTCTTTCCCGCCACCGCACATCCGAGCGGTTCGCGGAAAAACATCAGTATCAGCGGGAGAATGATAAGCAGCGGCACATACAGCCCCTTCATCACGTTTTTCCCCATGAATGCGGAAACGACCCCGAAAATGAGCGCACAGAAGAAGACAAGTCCGCATATCCCGTTGTTCGAGAATACCGAGCTTTCAAAGTCCTTCTGTCTGAACTTCACGACAATATTCACGAGCATTGATATTATTATTATCGCAACGCCTATGCCGATAGCGCCGTAAAGCACGGTGTTTATGTTCTCCATCGACCTGAACGGCAGGAAATCTATCCCCATGCTGCGGTATACCGGGACGAGAAGTTCTTCCGTACCGAACACGCTGCCGAACAGCGTCCCGAATATCGCACTCGATACGCCGAGCCTTGTCATCACGGCTCCGAGGCGCATATTCTTCTTTTTCCATAAGAACAGCCCCAGCAGACATACGCATATCCCCTGACCGAGATCTCCGAACATTATCCCGAACAGCAGCGTATATGTCAGCGCCACGAGCGTCGTCGGATTTATACCGTCATACGAGGGCAGCCCGTACATCTCGACGAACATACCGAACGGCTCGGCGAGCTTGCTGTTGCGGAGCTTGATA
Organism: Oscillospiraceae bacterium; assembly: GCA_024697725.1. Classification (GTDB taxonomy): domain Bacteria; phylum Bacillota; class Clostridia; order Oscillospirales; family Ruminococcaceae; genus RGIG4694. The sequence continues at coordinate 4,821 of JAILFE010000402.1, read as the reverse complement.
GGCGGGCTTATCGCATCGAACTTGTCGGACGGCTTCATCATCACGCCGACCTCCGGCAGCTCCCCGAAAGCTTTTCTGAAATCCTCCGCCGAACGCTTCGGCACAAATCCCACAAGATCGAACCTGTCTCCGGTTATCACAGCCTTTGAGCGCAGGGCGAACAGCTCGTGCAGCTCGGTGAGCCTTGTATAATGCTCGCAGAGAACGGACTTGTTCTCCTTTATCAGCTCGTCCAGAGCCTTCTGTGCGTCATCGCGGCGCTTGGTGTATTTTTCGATATGCTCCCTGATGTTCTTCACCGCGTCCTCGGCTTTGCCGTGAACGAAGCCCGGTATCTCAACGCGCTCGTAGTACAGCGATTCAAAGATCCTCTCGGTCTCCTTCGCAGAAGAAAGCGGCGAGAAATACACGCCCCAGCAGTATTCGTCATCATCCGACAGCAGAATGAAAACAAAAGGCTTGTCCTCGTAGTACGAGAGCTTCTCGTAGCTGTCCTTCGGGAGCTTTCCGAACGATACCCTGAAGCTCGTGCAGGACATCAGGCTCCTGATATCCACATCCAGCCCCATAAGATGTTCGACCTGCGTGAGTGCCTGTTCGTTCTCGTTCAGGCGGTCGGAGGCGTACTGCATATCGTTGCTCTTCTTGGCAATCCTGCTCTTTATCGAATTGACCGTCTTGAACATCCTCTGCAGCGAGGCGTTTTTCAGGCTGTCGCACGGGACCTCGCTGTATTTTATCCCGCACATGGATGATATGTCCGCAAGCACCGCAAGTGCGGGAGCATACGGGTCATCGTCATGCGGGACATATGAATCCTCAGACGGCGCTATCACCTTTGAGGCGGGCTCGATATGAAAGCTCCCGCTGTCCGATATCACCCTCAGCGTGCGGTCGAGCAGCCCCGCAGGCCCCGATATATTCACATATTCCATCCGCTCGATAGAAGACATATTATCCCCCCTCGGATAATTGATACTTCGGGCAGCCGCCCGACCATATGATATTTTATGTTTATATCACCAGAATGCGTTCCGTCTCACTCGCGGGGACGCCGTAGCGCACGCTCTCGATGACACGGATAACATTCGACACCTCGTTCTGCATAAGATGCTCGAACGCATACACCACCACGGGAGCCTCCTGTGAATCGGACAGAGCCTTCCGTGCATACATGAATTTCAGCTTCTGTGCCGCAGTTTCGAGATCGTAGGCATCGAAGCCGTTCTCGTGCATCAGCCTTCCGTAGTATGTCCTGCCGAGCCTTGCCATGAAATCGGCTGCATCGGCGGAATCATACAGATCGAACATCTTCTTTGCCGCAGTCTTCCCGAACGGGAGCATCAGGCTCTCGATGGTCTTGCCCTCCTCGTGGAAATAGGCGTTCATCCTGTAGCCGTTGATGATATTTATCATATCGACCTGCACCCCGACCAGCTCATAGAGCTTTTCGGTGGTCTTTTCGTCGAAATACCCTGCCGTTTCAAAAAGGCGGCTGAAATAATAAGTCCTCAGCGCGATCTCGCATTTCGTGAAATCCGCCTTCTCGCCCCCCGGCGGGCAGAGCTTTTTCATTATCGGCTTGTAAGGCGTTTTGTCGAGGTATTCCACAAGCTCTCCGAAGCTCCCCAGCTGCGGGAGCTTCTGCATATCGAACGAGGTATATTTATTGATATACAGCGGCAGATTCTGGATATACTTCACGGCATTCTTGTCGTCCGCGTTGAGATATCTTATGCAGCGCAGAAGCTCTGCGATCTCCTCGCGGATTATGCAGAAATTGTAGAATCCCTGCTTGTTGAGCCGCTCGAAATCGGTTATCCGCTTATATTCATAGAATACGCTCTTCCTGAGCACATCCTCGATCATGCCTCTGTGCGCGGTATTAGTATCCACCGCCGACAGCGCATCCCCGAAATGCGTCGAGGTCTTCAGATAAGCCGCCGCCTCGTTCACCGTCCTGCAAGCCATAAGCTCGGCATAATCCTCAGCCTTGAGCTGTCTGCCGTGGAGCACCCTTATCTTGGCTACAGTCGCGGGAGCAAATCTTGCAACGTCAGATCTCTTTTTTCTTTCAGTTTCCAAAGCAGCCTCCGTTTTCCGGCATCAGTCCCCGGTGCCGTTCAAGACAGCGTCATATATATCCTGCGCCCATGTGCCGGCGTTCTCGGCAAATATCCGTTCGAGCCTTTCAAGCTCCTGCTGCTTTTCGCCCCCGATACGGGAAAGCTCCTTTTCAGCCTTTGCTTTTTCGGCTTCCTCGAGAGCCTTGCGCTCGGATTCGGCTTTCTGCGCTTCCTCTTCGGCGAACCTTCCGGCACGCTCATCGGCTTCGGATATCAGCTTTTCTTTTCTGACCGCGGCTTCCTCAAGCTTTGAGACAGCCTCCCTGTCAAGCTCGAGCATAGCCTTTATCATCTCCGAATTTTTCATAGAAAACAGATCCTTTCGGGCTTCAGTTTTTCAGGCTGTGGAGCGGCGCGGGTATCTGTCCGCCCCTGTTTATGAATTTGGACGGTGAGAAGGTATTCACCTTCATCACGGGACCCTTTCCGAAAAGACCGCCCCAGTCGAGCATCTCTCCCTCTTTCATGCCGATAGCGGGGATAACTCTTACTGCGGTCGTCTTGGAATTGACCATGCCGATCGCAGCTTCATCGGCGATTATCGCGGATATCACATCAGCGGGAGTATCTCCGGGTATCACTATCATATCAAGTCCGACAGAGCATACCGCCGTCATAGCTTCGAGCTTTTCTATGCACAGCGAGCCGTTCACGGCTGCATCTATCATTCCCGCATCCTCCGACACGGGTATGAACGCGCCGGAAAGTCCGCCAATCCTCGAGCAAGCCATTACGCCGCCCTTCTTGACTGCATCATTGAGGAGTGCGAGCGTTGCCGTTGTACCGCAGGCGCCGCAGCTCTCAAGACCTATCTCTTCGAGGATATGCGCCACGCTGTCGCCTACTGCGGGTGTGGGAGCGAGCGAAAGATCGACTATACCGAACGGTACTCCGAGCTTTTCCGACGCCGTCACTCCGACGAGCTGTCCGACACGGGTTATCTTGTACGAGGTCTTCTTGATTATATCCGATATCTCGGTGATATCCGCATCGGGATATTTCGCAAGCGCAGCCCTCACAACGCCGGGTCCCGATACGCCGACGTTTATTATGCAGTCCGGCTCACCGACGCCGTGGAAAGCTCCCGCCATGAACGGGTTGTCCTCGACAGCATTGCAGAACACAACGAGCTTTGCCGCGCCGAAGCACTGCTTATCCACCGTCTTTTCGGCAGCCTCGCGGACTATCCTGCCCATAAGAGCGCAGGCATCGAGATTTATGCCCGTCTTTGTGGAGCCGATATTCACCGAGGAGCATACGTTCGATGTCGATGCAAGTGCCTCGGGTATCGAATCGATCAGTCTTTCGTCTCCCGCAGAAAATCCCTTCTGCACGAGAGCGCTGTAGCCGCCGATAAGATCGACGCCGACGTTCTTCGCCGCTCTTTCCATAGTCAGAGCGAATTTCACGGGGCTTTCATTGCACGCGGCGGATATTATAGATATCGGGGTAACGGATATGCGCTTGTTGATTATCGGTATGCCGTACTGTTTTTCGATCTCGGCAGCGGTCTGCGCGAGCTTTTCGGCACGGCGGGTGATCTTGTCATAGACCTTTGCGGCAGCCTTGTCGATATCGCTGTCGATACAGTCAAGAAGCGAGATGCCCATAGTTATCGTTCTGATATCAAGGCACTCGAACTGTATCATCTTTATAGTTTCAAGTATATCATAAACATCTATCATGATCTTGTTTACCCCGCTCAGATCCTGTGCATGGTATTGAAGATATCCTCATGCATGGTATGTATCTTCAGTCCCTGTTCTTCGCCGAGAGCGGTCATCCTGTCCGAAAGCTCGGCAAACGGTATATTCAGAGAGGTTATATCTATCAGCATCACCATTGCGAACAGCTCCTGCAGGACGCTCTGTGTCACTTCGATAACATTCGCGTTGTTTTCGGCGCATATCGCGCTCACCTTTGCAAGTATCCCGACGGCATCCTTGCCGATAACAGTTATTACAGCTCTCATCGTCATTCTCCGATCCATATTTTGTGATGATTACAAGACACGGCTCACCGCATCCTATACTCTGTCAATTATAGCATAAAACGTCAGAAAATATAATGGTGCATATTACAAATAACTCTGCTGTCGGCGTATGTTCTTTACTGCACTTTACACAAATGCGAATCACGGACTTTACACCAAACAGAAAGACCCCTTCTGCCCCGCAGGACAAAAGAGGTCTTTCGAGTGGTGCCGATGGCGGGACTTGAACCCGCACACTTTCGTACTTGATTTTGAGTCAAGCGCGTCTGCCATTCCGCCACATCGGCATTACCGCCTTATCAATAATATCACACACTTGATGATTTGTCAAGCATTTTTTGCGGAATGACACAGAGACGGCTTTTCAGTTTACCGGAAGGCAGCTCGGTGAGACGGCTTTGGATTTCTTGAAAGGCATTTCATCCGGACGACGGCTTTGGGTTTCTTGAAAGGCAGCGGAGGGGGACGCCCTCTCTTTCAGGGCGTCCCCCTCTTGAAAACAGTCCACCGGACTGTTTTCAATTCACCCCCTTGCGGAGCGCCTTCGTATCAGGGGATTTCGCCATCTGCGGACGGCGACGGGTGGCTCCGCCCCCTCGACCCCCGCAAGCCTTTTAGGAAAAAAGGCTTGAGCCAAAACCTTATCATGATGTTATTAAAAAGCAGCTGTTCTGCTCTTCCTCGTTACAAACGCGGATATCA
>JAILFE010000380.1 GCA_024697725.1 Oscillospiraceae bacterium | reverse complement strand
AATAAAGCGACGGGACGTGAATGCTTTGGATAAAAGACCGATAAGAGCCGAATTTTCAAAGACCGACAGGGCGGTATATATATCCCATCTCGATCTGCTGCGGACGATGCAGCGGGCATTAAAGCGTGCGATGCTACCCGTGTGGTATTCCGAGGGGTACAATCCGAGAGCGTATCTTAACTTCCCGCTGCCGCTCTCGCTCGGAGTGGAAAGCGGATGCGAATATATGGATCTTTATGTCGTTGAGGATATATCCTGCGAGGAATTCTGCGACAGGCTCAATGCCGTGCTGCCTGTCGGACTGCATATAATAAGGGCATATCCACCGGTGAACAAGAACACCGATATCACCGAGGCTCACTACAGGATATGGCTGAAATGCGACGCTCCCGCCGATACATCCGCTCTTACCGCGGAGTTTCTGTCTCTCGAAAGGATAGAAACAGAGAAGCGCAGCAAGAAAAAGGGCATCGTGACGCTCGATATAAAGCCGTTCATAAAAATATGCGGTCAGAATATGCTCGATGACGGCACAGAGGAGCTTATGGTCATGCTCCCCGCCGGGAACGATATGAATATAAACGCAGCCGCACTGACGGGAGCGTTTGAGAGCTTCTGCGCCTCAAAAGGCGTAGCTGTCGGATATATCCGCATACAGCGCACAGGTATATACTGCGCCGACGGAAAGGCGTTTGAATAGCCGCAAAGCCATGTCATAACAGACAAAACGTTCACAAACAATTCTCCCGGAGGTTGTGCAAAGCGACGATATTTCGCTTTGGGAGGCAAAACATGAAAAAAATGCTTGAAATCATTGGCGAGATATGATATGATTAAATGTGCATTATAAGAATCCGCCGCGGACGGTACCCTGCCGTCCGTACAGCAGAGATGCTGCAAAAACGGCGAGGTTTAGTGCCTTCCCCGAAAACGGGGATGACATTAAAACAGACAGTCCGCTGTCCTTTCCGCCCGTGTGACGGAACTTGCGAGGAGAATGAATGTCTTTGAATTACGGAGGATATAGAAAATGGATGCATTGAAACTCATCAGCGACCCCAGTCTCAAAACAGACCCGCCGAAGTTTGAAGTAGGCGACACTATCAGAGTAAACGTAAGGATCAAGGAAGGCGAGAAGTACAGACTTCAGGCTTTTGAAGGACTTGTTATCGCCAAGAAGCACGGCGGCATCAGTGAGACATTCACTGTAAGACGCATCGCTCACGGCGTAGGGATAGAAAGAGTATTCCCTCTCCACTCTCCTGTTGTTGACAGCGTTGAGCTCATCAGACGCGGTAAGGTACGCCGCAGCAAGCTCTATTATGTAAGAGGCAAGGTCGGCAAGGCTGCAAAGGTCAAGGAGCAGATCGGCTGATCGTCCTTACGACGGCAGTTTCTTTGAAATTGTATCTTTATTCGGCTTTAATGGGACTATGATACCGTACTGTGGGAAGGCTCACGCAAAAATTCATCGCAAAACCGATAGATTCGGGGTTTGCTCGGATTTATCGCAGCTTTCCGCGCAGCGGTGTCAGCTCCCTTTTTTGCTATACGCAGCAATGTTTTGCTGTAAGCACCAAAGGGCAGTATATTATTCGGACTCACAGCCGTAATGGAAGGAATGGTGTATCATGTCGAATTACGAAGTCAATTATGAGGCGCTCGACGCCGATGAAGCGAAAAAGACCAATCCGTATGAAGAATTTCTCGAATGGGTCGAAACGATAGTATTCGCTTTTTTTGCAGTCATACTGCTGTTCACATTCATTGTAAGAGAGGCTTTTGTCGATGGTGATTCCATGAATGACACCCTTTCTGACGGCGATAAGCTCATCGTATCGCATCTTTTCTACGAGCCGAAGGCAGAGGATATCGTAATAATCAACTGCAGGAACGGCTATACCTATAACGAGAACCACGAGCTCATAAAGAACAAGGGGCTCGAAAAGGCTATAGTCAAGAGAGTGATCGCAACAGGCGGTCAGACCGTTGATATCAATTTTGAGCTCGGCACCGTCACCGTTGACGGAAAGATCCTCGATGAGCCTTACATAAAGGATCTCACCAAGGTAGACGAGCACGGTCACGAGTTCCCCGTTACAGTTCCGCAGGGATATGTATTCGTAATGGGCGATAACCGCATGAATTCCACCGACAGCCGCAGTCCGTCCGTAGGCTTCGTTCCCGAAGAGGAAGTACTCGGAAAGGTAGTATTCAGATTCATGCCGCTCGAATCCTTCGGCAAGGTTGAATAACAGAAACGCTTATCCCCCGCCGCCCGTCCGCTGACCGTCGGCAGGGGATATTATAGTAACCGACATTGCGATCGCTGATGTCGTTGAATAAATACTGCAATACAAAAAACAGAAATATACCCGAAAGGATAATAATATGACAGAGGCAGCATCGGTACAGTGGTTCCCGGGGCATATGGCCAAGACCCGCAGGATGATAAAAGCATCTCTTTCTGTGACCGACGCAGTCGTCGAGGTCATAGATGCAAGGATACCCAAGGCAAGTAGGAGCACCGAGCTCGACAAGATCATCGGGGCAAAGCCGAAGATAGTAATACTCAATAAATCCGACTTTGCCGATGAAGCGGCAACAAAGCTCTGGATAAAATACTATTCCGAAAACGGCGCGGCTGCCATAGCTGCCGACTGCCGCAGCGGGAACGGGCTCGGCAGATTCTCACCGACAGTAAAACGGGTGCTCTCCGAGCTGCTCGCAAAGCGCAAGGCCAAGGGCGTTGGCGGAAAAGCGCTCAGGCTCATGGTCGTGGGGATACCCAATGTCGGGAAATCATCGTTCATAAACCGCATGGCGGGACAGAGCAAGGCAAAGGTCGAGGATCGCCCCGGCGTTAC
>JAILFE010000246.1 GCA_024697725.1 Oscillospiraceae bacterium | reverse complement strand
CGGTACAGTGCGGCAGGAGCCCTGCCCGAAAGGGTCGTCCCTTTCGTACTGCGGGATATATACCATTCGTTCACGGTATTTGATGAAGTCCTCAACGAGTGATGGCAGCATATCCCTGTTCTTGGTGCCTGTGACTATATCCGCTTCGGGGAGGAGCGCTTCTGCTGAGGGCATCGCCTGAGGATAGCATCCTGTTACTGCGATCACCGCGCCGGGATGTTCGCGCCGCAGCCGGCGCAGAGCCTTGCGTGCCTTGCTGTCGCTCTCGGAGGTGACGGTGCAGGTGTTGAGCACACACACGTCAGCATTATCGGGGGTCTCCGATATCGTGTGACCTTTTTCGGCAAAAAGCCGCTGCATGACTGCTGTATCGTACATATTGACTTTACAGCCGAGTGTCATAAAGTAAATATACATAAATTGAGCCGTCCTTTTTTGTATACATTATACAAAATAAAAAATCGGTTTTTGTGGAACTTATTATATTATACAATGTTTTCCTGAAAATTGCAAATCCTCTTGACTATCTCAGAAAGCGGTGATATAATGTAATCGTACCAAGGAAAAGAAGATAGGGTACATAAGGATCAAGAAACAAGGAGGAGAATTTTTATGAAAAACAAGGTAACGATCATGCTTCCGGGATTCTCTGACGTGCAGGAATTCAATGCAGAGGTTTCGATGTGCAAGTACGATGTTGATCTTATTTCCGGCAGATATGTCGTTGATGCAAAGTCCATCATGGGCATCTACAGCCTCGACCTTAAAAAGCCCATCGAGCTTGAGGCACACACCGACGATCCGAGTGAATTCTTTGCAAAGATCAATCGTTTCATCGTAGAATGATCCGGAAGTGAGCCGTTTGCAGTCTGTATACAGACTCATCCGGTGATCCAAAGAGAAAACACGCCGTTCCCGCTTGTCTGCGGGGGCGGCGTTTTCATTTTCTCATGTATTATCTCATCCGATATCGACGATCACATCGCATTCGCTGTCCGAAGGCTCTTCAAAAAGTGATGTCACCTTTTCGGCAAGTCCTTCATCAACGATATATGCGCCGCTTCCCGAAGCCGTGACCCCGGCATTTCTGGCGCAGATACGCTTTTTCCATTCGTTTTCGGATATCTTCAGATAGTGTATCTCCATATCGATACCGTGAGAACGGCAGAAGCTGCGGGCATAGTCTCTTTCCGCCCTTGTCCAGAGTCCCCAGTCCATAACGACGCCTATCCCGTCGGAGATGATCTCAAGTGATTTTTCAAAGAAATAGTTTTTTAGCTTTTCAACATATCCGTCAAGCAGTTCCCCCGGGTCATTCCCGAGCAGTGCGAGCGTTATCTCGTCCACCGAGAGCAGGACGGAATGAGTTTCTCTGCACAGTTTTTTTGCGTAGGTAGTCTTTCCGCAGCATATCAGACCGCAGGTCATTATCACTTTCGGCATAGATATCTCCTTTCGGGTAAAAACGGTATACATACATGATATACCATACTCAATGTTCTGTCAAGGCGGGCGGGGGAGCCCCCGCGGGCATATCGCGTTGTCAGTGAATAATAGTTTTTCTGTTATGACCGCGTTTGTTACTTGACAGCGCAGCCGGAAGAGTTCTGTCAAGCGTCGATACTGGAATATTTACTAAAAATGCAAATGAATTTACCGAAAAATTATTGACTATATCATATTTATGGTGTATAATGAGTTTATGACGATATGCGGCTGATCGGGAGGGCGATGATGCTGCAAGTAACTCGGATGGGAGTGTAACGCTATGAGAAAAAAGATCGCCGTATTTGCTACGGGCTATGCAGCAAACATACTGACACAGTTTATGCAGGGACTTAAAAAAGGCTTCGAGCCTTATCCCGTCGATACACATCTTTTTCTGGCTTTCCCAACGTATCTCGATACGCCCGGATATGCAAAGGGTGAACTGAATATATTCAATCTGCCGGATCTGAGAAAATATGACGGCGCCGTACTGTTTGCGAACACCATAGATCAGCCGGGCGTTGCTGCGGGTATAGTAAAGAGATGCAATGAGGTGGGCATCCCTGTCGTATCACACGGAAAAATGCTCGAAGGCGCTCACAACATAGTTTCCGACAACCGCATGGGTATGCGGGATCTGACACAGCATCTGATAGACAAGCACAAAGTAAGAGATATCTGTGTCCTTTCCGGCACAAAGGACAGCTACGACGCTGTTGCAAGGCTTGAAGCGGTTAAGGAGATCGTGAAGGACAACGATCTCGATCTCCCGGAGGAAAATATCTTCTATACCGACTGGAACAGCAAGAATGCGGGAAATTATGTCGAGGGGCTCGTAAGGCAGAACCGGCTCCCGGATGCTATAATATGCGCAAATGACGATATAGCCATAACAGTATGCATCACTCTGAAGGAGCTTGGCATGGAGGTGCCGCGTGACGTCATAGTCACGGGATTTGACCATATCCCCGTATCCGAGACGTTTTATCCCTCACTTGCGACTGTCGATCAGAAATTCGAGGAGCACGGGATATACGCCGCACAGATGATATATGATCTTTCCGAAGGCAAAGAGCGCGAGGAAAAGGTCATGCTCAAATGCGATTTCGTGACAGGCGAGAGCTGCGGCTGCAGCGAGGATGAGCACACATCGGAGCTCAGGCGCAATTTCTGCGTGGATTCCTATGTCAAGCACAACCGCGATACCAGCCTTAACGGATATACCCTCAAGCTGGAGCGCTGCATACTGGCAAGCGGTACATATCCGCAGATGAAGCAGAATGTGAAGGAGCTGCTGACTGCGAGCCACGATTTCGAGGGCAATACTTTCCATTTCTTTATGGATCCGAAGCCGTTCATGTCGATCTCGGAGAACCAGACGGATCTGAAGACTGTCGGCTACAGCAGCGAAATGGATGTCGTATTCTCCGTACATGACAATGTGCCGGATGATATTACGACTTTCCGCACCGAGGAGCTTCTGCCCGAAAAGGACATCGCGGAAAATCATATGTATGTATTCGCGCCGCTGCATGACAATGAGTATTCGACAGGATATCTGATATTCTGCGACTGCTATGAATCCATGTGGAACAGAGTGATACATACCTATCAGTCAAGGATAGATGTCGCCATAGAGAAGTTCAGACAGAATCTGTATCTGAAATATCTTAACAAGAGAGTTGTGGAATTTTCACGGATAGATCCGCTTACGCACGTCAAGAACCGCGCCGCTTATGAGAGCAGGTCGGAGGAGATCGCTGCCAGGATGCACACAGACCCGGATTACAGATTTGCGGTAGCCATGTTCGATGTCAACAATCTGAAAAAAGTCAACGACGAGCTCGGACATGATGCGGGAGATGAATATCTGCTCAACGCCACCCATTATATATGCTCGTTCTTCAAGCACAGCCCGGTTTACAGGATCGGCGGCGACGAATTTGTCGCCATTCTTGAGGATGAGGATTTCGAGAACCGCGGGGAGCTCATCATAGCGTTCCGCTCAAAGCTCGATATGATATGGGAGACGGAAAAGCGCCCCGTAAAGCGCGTGTCCATAGCAAGCGGTGTCAGATCGTATGATCCGAACGTCCACGGCAGCTTTGAGGACGTGTGCAAGGAATCGGATGTCGAGATGTATGAGAACAAGAAGGCTGTCAAGGCGAAATATAACCTCGGCAGCGCAAGATGATATAGATATTATTTATATGCAAAAAGATCGCAGTTTCCGTTTCTATGGCGGGAGCTGCGATCTTTCGTGCTTTTCGGTTTTTTGCAGAGATCAATTGGTGCGGCGTCTTGTCTCATTTACGATCTTTTTTGTGGATATCGAATCATAGAGCTTTTCGCTCGCTTTATCTATGAAATTGTTTATATCATAGCTGTCTGTGCATTTTTCTTCGACAAGTCCGAGCGATACCGTGATGAGATAAGGCTTGCCGGAATCGGAATTGAGCTTCATTATGATATCGTTGCATTTGCGCTGGATATCGGCGATCTCACCGATCTTGTCCTTGGGTACGATAACGGCGAATTCATCGCTGTTCATCCTGCCGAAGACTGCATCGGAGCCGAAAAGGGCTTTCAGGCATACTGCAAGAGCTTTGAGAGCATAATCTCCCTCTTCTCTGCCGTATTTTTCATTTATCTTGCGCAGATTATCCGTGTCCGCATAGCCGATGATGTAGGTCACCCCTGCGTTTTCACGCTTTTTGACCATTTTTGTTGCTTCCTCGTAAAAGCCCCAGCGGTTGAGTACCTTAGTCAGTTCATCGTCCTTTATCGAGCTTTCGAGAACAGTGCTCTTTGCGTTCAGTTCGAGCAGTATCTTTTCCTGTTCCCTGAGGATATACATCATTTTGGCTATCGAGCTTATGCGGTATGTGACAAGCTCGATCTCATCGAGAAAGGCAAATGTTTCAGGTTCGCAGAGTATAATGCCGTACTGGAACTCTGCCGAGAAGAGATCGACAGCGATCATCGTGTGGCGGCGGTTTGCGTTGAGATGTCTGTTGCAGAATGCCTCCGGCAAGGTTATTGACTGCTCGTCGGTTGGCAGGGTGAAGGTATCGTTCCCGTATGCATAGCCCACAAAATCGAACTCGATATCCTTTGGGAATTCTCCTTTGTTATGATATATGACGGGTTTCTTGAACAGATACAGGAAAGATGTGCAGGCTCCGATGACCGAAAGTCTTCTGAGCATCTCGCAGTTTTCGTGATAATTCTGGGAGACCGTGAGAGTATCTCTGATAAAGAGATAATCGTAATGCAGCCGCAGCTCCTGCTTTTCCTCAAGCATACGGTATTCCGAGGCTATGTCGAGCGCAAGGCGTTTATAGAAGTAGTTATACAGCCTCCGGATGTACGGGAGATTTTCAGGGGGAGCGGCTTCGGCAAGCCGTGTATAGCCGCTGTCGATTATATCCTGCATCCTCGTCATGGTGGATACGACGCCTGTTATCTTGGTGAACAGGATATCTACCATATTTATCACATATTTGAGGTCGTCTTCATCGGTCTTGGAGAGTATGAACCTGTAGCCGATACTCTTTATAAGCTCGGATGTATATTCCCTGACATCCTCGTTGAGCTCGGCATCCGCGCCGCTTTTGTGGAAAAAGGCTGTGATGCTGTCGGCGATCTCCTCCTTGGAGCCGTCGAAGAAATTGACCGACAGATGATGTATCTCTTCCTGACCGTAGGCGGATTGTCTGGGGATGAATTCGGTCTCGATATAATGGCGGTTATCGCGGTTGCCGGTGAGATAGTTGAGAGCCTTCTCGACTGCGACTTCTCCGAGCTTGAAGGCATCCGCCTTTACAGAGGCAAGGGGCGGTTCGAGCCTGTTCGAGAACGAGAGATCATCAAAGCCCACAACGGCGATATCATTTCCGATATGCTTGTTGTGCTTGTGAAGGACTTCATATACTCCGAGAGCAACATTGTCATTCACGCATATTATCGCATCGATCTCGGGATTGAGGAGTATGAGCTGTTCGGTCTCCTTTGTGACATGATCGTTCAGCGCACAGGGCATACAATAGCTGTCCTTGTATTCGAGATTGTTCTTTTTCAGTGCATAGCGGTAGGCCTCATAGCGTTCCTCACAGTCGGAATTATTGAGATTGCCTGCCATTATGCCGATATGCTTCCTGCCCTGTTCGCGGGCGAGATAGTTTACAGCGTGTATCACACCCGACATATTGTCGAAGGAAAGGCAATCGTAGCCGTCGATCACCGCAGCGACGCTCAGCACGGGTGTGTCCCTGAACATGGAAAGGAAGTTCTTTTTCTGGATATAGTCATAGCTGTAGGCGATAGTGCCTGTAGCAACTATAAGATAATCGAGCTTTGCCTGTGCGGCATAGTGGAAAAGCGAATTGTACTGATATTCGTATGTATTCTCGGGATTGGATGTATAAATACTGTCATCAAGATATTTTCCCGGAAAAACGAAAAGATTGACATTCAGTTTTTCTGCCGCAGTCATAGCACCGTGGGCAAGCCGCCTGCTGAAGGGATCCTTGATCGAAGCGGTGATTATGCCGACGTTGTATCGTTCCTTATCTTCCATAAAAGAGCCTCCTTTTTTTCTGCGCACTGCTGCGGACCTCAAAATGTCCTCCGGAAATCTTGCAGCGGCGCGTAGTATAATGGGATCGCCGGGCTGCAGAACGCCCATGTGACCTATTATAACATATAATTAACAAAATTTCAATACCTTTCGGGAGGTTTTTTATACTTTGTGCCGCAATATTTAAGTGATATACTGTCCTTTGCAAAGTCACGCTGCTTTGCAGCACAGGACAGTATATCACAATATATATATGAGATCAGAACCCGTGGAAGCCCAGTATCCTGTATTCGTCCTTGTAGTTCTTTATCCTGTTGTCGGAAACGATGTGTCTTATGGCATAGGAAGGCGAGGAAAGCGCCTCTCTGAAAAATTCGGGATAGAATTTAACGGAATCGTCAAGCTCCGTCCATACCAGCTTATCACACGATTTGCCGGTGTTTTGCTGTACAGGTTCAAAATCCTCAGGCACTTTCATATAGAAATAGAACGATATCTCGTAGATAAGCTTTCCGCGGTTGATGTCGCAATCACCAAGGAAGTAGTTCTCGTGGATATATCCGAGCCTGTCGATCTCCATCTCCACGCCTGTTTCCTCGTATATCTCACGGATCACGGCTTCTTCCGCGTTCTCGCCGAATTTTATCCTGCCGCCGATCGAGTAGAAATAATCATGGACACCGTCTTCGGCCATGAGCATTTTTCCGTCCTTCGGGATTATAGCGCCGACGCGCAGATTTATAAAGCCGTCGTCTATTTTTACAGTGCAGTCAGAATTCATAATTATCCTTTCCTCCCCGTATAAATGCGTGTGCTCTGTGCCGTAATATATATTATTTCCTGGCGATGAGGCTTTTCAGTATGTCAAGCTTGCTGAAATCTCCCTGCGCTTTTATTTTTCCGGAGAGATAGGCGCCGACCATATCGAGCTTGCCTTCCATCATAGCGAGTATATTTTCCCCCGAGCCGGTAACGAGTATGTCCCTGTCGTAATACTCATAGGGGCAGACACTGATCTTTCCGTCCTTTATCTCCATATAGAAAGCGCCTGCGCCCTCGCCTGTGATATTATACTGTATCGCAAGGTGATCCTTTATTTTCTCTGCGCTGCCTTTAGCAGCTATTGCCTGCGCTTTTTCAACGATCTGTTCGTATGTCATTATGATAGCCTCCGTTCATGCTTTTTATTTCAGACTGCAAGGTATCCCGGACATTTTTCCCACGCAGCATTTGCGGGCAGTCTTTACCGATAATACAGTGCAGTTCAATATAAGAATATCACAAATTCACTGCGGTGTCAATGCCCTTGATGATATTTATCGGCAGCGGGATAAAAAAGTGCGGATGCCCGACATGGAGGCATCCGCACGTTATTGTCCGGTCAATTATTATTGTCATATTCGTTTGCTTCAGATATGCTGTCCTGGCTGTCGGCGGGGATATCCGGGACGGGAGATGCTGCCGTGGTCACGGTCACTATCTCGGAAGACCGCACCTTTGTCCATTCGCCGTTTATGAAGGCGGTCACGGCATAGCTGTACTCGCAGTCCGCTTCGACTTTCTTTATGCGGATGCTGCGCCCCGTGCCCTCGTAAAGCTGTATGAATCTGCCTTCGGAATAGTTGTATACCTTGTATTTTTCGGCATTGTCGGCGGCTGTCCACGAGAGCTTTATCCCGTTTTCGTCCGCTGCGGCGGACAGTACAGGTCTTTCGGAACTGCGCTTAGCCGATGGCTTTGACGATGTGCTGACCTTTATTCTGACCGAATCTTCCTTTGAGGAGGATCTGCCGTTCTTTTTGTATTTTATGCGGAACGAATAGCTCCTGCCCTCGTCAAGTCCCTGGATCACCGCATAGGTACGGCGGGTAGTCTTTATCTCTTCGTATCTGCCGTCGGTGTAAAGATAGACTGTATAGCTCTCGGCACCGGGTATCTCGTTCCAGAAGAGCTTTATTCTGTCGGTATAGGATTTTGCGGTGGCGTTCAGCTTTGTAACGGTCTTCTGTGTTTCCTCGGTGAACGAGGTCGAGGTGTTGTAATAGCCGTCAAATTCGCTGCGGTCGATATATCCGGCGTTCATGCCGCTTTCCGGTATATCAAAGCTTTTGCCGAAGCTGCCCGTTACGGTAACGGTATATTCACTTTCGCCGCGGATGACCTTTTTACCGTCTGCGACGACAGTAACGGTATTGCCGTCCATATCCACGATAACGGCACCGTTTCCCGCGTTCAGGTCGGTGAGCACGGCGTCGCCCGTGACTACCCATATGCATCCGTCTGCGATATTCATGCCAAGGCGTGCGGTGCTGTCTTTTTCTATATATGTGCATCCTGTGTAGGAGCTTGTGTCGAGCAGGAAGATATCGGCGCTGCCCGAATCACCTGATGTGATATCTCCGGAGAGCGTTTCACCGTGAGCGGAAAAGCTCACTGTCGAGCCGCCGGATATGTTCATGAGCTTTGCCGTTGCGGTATCGAACCCAAGTTCTGTATCTTTGAGGATTATATCTGCTGCCGCATCGTTGATATCGAACATCGTGCCGCTTGTGACAGCGCTTGCGAGAGACGAGTCCTCCGCTGTAAATACGGCGGGTGTGCCGTCGGATCTGCCTGATATCAGTATACCTCTGTCTGTGTCCGAGCCTGTCAGTTCGCAGCGGCACAGCTTTACCGTGCTGCCGCTCTCCATATCCGCGATACGGCTCGCGGAGGCTGTTCCGCTGACATTGCACAGTTCGGTATTTCCGGCGGAGCGGATAAGCGGAGAATCTGCGCCGAGAGTATTGAGCATACTGTATGAAAGCGATATCTTTCCTTCGTCACTGCCTGCAAAAAGTGCAGCGCTGCGGCTGCCGGATGTGGATATATTCATCCTGTACGCTATGACCGTTCCTCCGAAAGCTGCGGCGATACCGCAGGAATCATCGGCTGTGGTATCTATCACGCAGTCCTTTGCCATTGCTGCGGCGTTATCTGCGGCAAATATACCATTACTGCCTATACCCGATGAGGAGAGAGTGCTGTCGGAGATATATGCACGGCTGTTGTTATTTACCGCAAGGAGTATAGAATTTATACCGTAGCGTGTGCATTTGATTACATTCATGCCGTCGCCCGACTTTGTGAGCGAGCAGGCGCCGAGCCCGAGAGCTCCGCCGTTTTCGGCAAGAGCAGTATTCACATCAGGCATTTCGCAGAGAAAGGTCTTCCCCTCCATAGCGACATCATCGGCGTTTGCGGTGAGCATACCCTTTATCTGTCCCTTATAGTCATAGCCTGAGGTATTATTATCGGGAAGGCTCTGCTCGTCGGATATCTCTTCATCCGGGATATCAGCAGTGCCGCTTTCCTCGGCATATACGGCGATCCCCGATGAAGCCATGACGGCGGCTGCCGATATCGCTGCGATGATCCTCTTTATATACATCTGGTGTTGTTCTCCTTTTTTATGCACTTTTCCGTTTATTATAACGCATATCATGCATCAAGTCTATTAGCAGATTATACAATATTATACTTTTTACGGAAGAATATTATATAGCTCCAAACAGTATGACACTGCAAATTTACAAATATTAGCTTGCACTAACCAAAAATATGTGGTATAATATATACATTATCGATGAAAAATTCTTCGGAAAGGGGATATAATGGAAAAATACAGTGTTTCGGGCATGAGCTGCGCCGCTTGCCAGGCTCATGTGGAAAAAGCCGTTTCAAGGGTCGCGGGGGTGACATCGTGCAGTGTGAGCCTGCTGACAAATTCGATGTCGGTGGAAGGGACGGCATCCGAAGATGATATAATAAAAGCCGTGACCGATGCGGGCTACGGCGCTTCAAGGCTCGGTGCGGAGCAGAAAAGCCCCGGTATGCGTGAGCGGGAGAAGGCTCTTGATGACACGGAGCTCCCCGCAATGAAGAAGCGGCTCGCTTATTCGGCGGCGGTGCTTTTAGTCCTGATGTATTTCTCGATGGGACATATGATGCTCGGTCTGCCCGTGCCTGCGGTGTTTGAAAATCACGTCTGCCTCGGCATACTGGAGATGCTGCTCTCGCTCATCGTACTCTTTATAAACCGTAAATTCTTCACGAAGGGCTTCGGCGCGGTGCTGCACGGCGGGAGCAATATGGATACGCTCGTTGCGCTCGGGTCGGCGGCATCCTTCGGTTACAGTCTTGCGGCGCTCTTCTCTATGGCGTATGCTATGGGAGAGCATGACATGGCAGAGGTGGAAAGGCTTTCCATGAACGGTATGTGGTTCGAGTCCGCTGCGATGATACCAACGCTGATAACCATCGGAAAGACGCTCGAAGCGTATTCAAAGGGGAGGACCACCGATGCGCTCAGGGGACTTATGAGGCTCGCTCCCGACAAGGCTACTCTCCTGCGCGACGGGAAAGAGGTCGTTGTTGATATCGGAGAAGTAAAAGTCGGGGATATATTCGCCGTGCGTGCGGGAGAGAGCATACCCGTTGACGGCATCATCACCGGGGGCGGCGCGGCTGTCAACGAATCGGCGCTGACCGGAGAGAGCATACCCGTTGACAAGACGGTCGGCGACACGGTATCCGCCGCAACGGTCGATCAATCGGGATATATCGTATGCAGGGCGACGGGTGTCGGCGAAGATACCATGCTTTCAAAGATAATAAAGACCGTATACGATGCGGCGGCGACAAAGGCTCCGATAGCGCGTATCGCGGACAGGGTATCGGCGGTGTTCGTTCCGTGTGTTGTCGGGATATCACTTCTGACGCTGGCAGGCTGGCTTATCGCGGGGAGCGGCTTTACGGCGGCATTCACGAGGGCTGTTTCGGTGCTCGTGATAAGCTGTCCCTGTGCGCTCGGACTGGCGACACCCGTTGCGATAATGGCTGGGAGCGGTCTCGGGGCGAAAAACGGTATACTCTACAAAACAGCATCCGCTCTCGAGATGTGCGGGCGCACGGAGATAATAGCTCTCGACAAGACAGGTACGATAACCTGCGGTGCGCCCAGGGTGACGGATGTGATACCTCTTTCCGGCTGCACAAGGGAAGAGCTTCTGAGAGCCGCTTATTCGCTTGAATCGAAAAGCAGGCATCCTCTGGCGGCTGCTGTGTCGGGATACTGCGCAGGACAGGGCATAGAGGCAGACGATATCACCGATCTGCGCGAGCTTGCGGGGAACGGCCTTTCGGCAGTATGCGCCGGAAGAAAGCTCTGTGCCGGGAACGAACGCTTCATATCACAGCACTGCGCCCTTTCCGAAGATATAGGGAAACGAGCCGGGGCGCTCTCGGGAGAAGGCAAAACGCCGGTATTCTTCTCGGCTGACGGAAAGGTCATCGGTATTATAGCTGTTGCCGATGCCGTGAGGGACGAAAGCCCGCAAGCGATAGCCGAGCTGAAAGCGCTCGGTATCGAAGTGGTCATGCTGACGGGCGACAATGCCGTCACAGCACAGGCTGTCGGCAGGAAAGCGGGAGTTGACCGCGTTTTTGCGGGGATACTTCCCGACGGCAAGGAAAGACTGATAAGAGAGCTGCAAAAATACGGCAGGGTCGCTATGGTCGGCGACGGTATAAACGACGCACCCGCGCTCACCCGTGCGGATATCGGCATGGCAGTCGCTGCGGGGACGGATATCGCCGCCGATGCAGCGGATGTGGTGCTGATGAAGAGCCTTCTCACCGATGTGCCTGCGGCGGTGCGTACGAGCCGCGCCGTTATAAGGAATATCCACGAGAATCTTTTCTGGGCGTTCTTCTATAATATAATATGCATACCGCTTGCGATAGGGCTGTATCAGCTGATCTTCAGCTGGAATTTCGAGATGAAGCCCGTTATCGGCGCGGCGGCTATGAGCCTTTCATCGGTCACGGTATGCCTTAATGCACTGAGACTGAATCTTTTTGCGGTGCATGACGGAAGATCGGACAGACCTTACAAAAGGCGCGGGAAAAGTGTTATTCCGGCAGATATTCTGCCCGAAGATAAAAAGGAGGATATAAAAATGCAGAAGACCATAACTATCGAAGGCATGATGTGTGCGCACTGTGAGGCGGCTGTCAGGAAGGCTCTGGAGGCGATAGACGGAGTGAATGTTTCCGAGGTGAGCCACGAAAAGGGCGCTGCAGTCGTCGAGACGGCAGGAAATGTCTCGGATGATGCACTGAAAAAGGCGGTCGAGGACAAGGATTACAAGGTGGTCTCGATAGCCTGAATATCAGAATATATACCGCCGGGTGTCGTTACGCAAAAACGATACCCGGCGGTATTTTTTTATGAATAATATCCGTTATGATACAGATAATAAGTATGATATCATATTCGGAGGGGAGAGCTTGACGGATAATACAAGACCGCATATAAGCACGGGACAGCTTGCGGCACTGATCGTGATATACAGGATATCCACGCTGATGGTATATATCCCGCTTGTCGGGCAGGGGTGCAGCACGGCGGAGCAGCTCTGTGCGCTCGCGGTGTCATCACTGATACAGACAGTCATGCTGATACCGGCAGTGATATGCTCCGAAAAAGGGATACTGCCTGACGGCTTTCGTAACAAAGCGCTGAACATCGCCGCCGATATCATATATTCACTGTATTTCATGCTCGTTACGGCAGGAACACTCGTGAGATCGGTGCATTTCATGGACAGCCGTTTCGGGAATAATGTGCCGGTGGCGGTCACGGCGGCGATGTTTACGGCGGTCTGCCTTTACTGCGCGTACTGCGGGATAGAAGGGATAGCGCGCGGGACTGTGTTTACCCTGGTCTTCTTTGTGATAATGTGCATGGTCATGGCATACGGCAACAAGGATGTGATGACGCCCGAAAACATCGGGATGAGCTTTGAAACGGGAAATTTCATGAAAGCGGTGTACGGTGATATTTCAAGAAGTCCCGAGCTTACGCTGCTGTGCTGCATGGCGGGATATACCTCGGGAAAAAACCGCAGAGCCGTTCTCGGGGCAAATATCGGGAGATTCTTTGTGACCGCCGCTGTGACGGCGGCAGTCTTTATCGTGCTCGGCGACTATGTATATATGTGTGAATATCCGTTTCTGAAGCTCGGGTCTGCGGCAGGCGTGAACTTTCTGCAAAGGATAGATGCGCTGTATATGGTCGTGTGGGTGCTCGCGGCAGCTGCGGGGATGTCGGCAATGATATTCACGGCATCGGAAAAGCTCCGCGATGGGATAAACATCGGAAAGCGCACGGCATATATTATGACAGTGCTGCTGATATTTGCGGCAGCGGATGCTGTGTACCGCGGAATGATAAAT
>JAILFE010000213.1 GCA_024697725.1 Oscillospiraceae bacterium | reverse complement strand
GGCTATCATACGATAGGCGCGGCAGTTTTATCATCGGAAAACAAGCTTCCTTTCGGAGTTTACAGCCGAATATATTCAAGCACTGAAAAGGATTTTGTCAGCGAAGATCAGGAGATGCTTGACTGTTTCGGGTTTCTTTCCGGGCACTTTAAAAAGTCCAATATCCGCACTATGGACAGGGGTTTTGACAATAACCGCTATTACAGATATTTCATTGAAAACAAAGAGCAATTCGTTATCAGAGCAAAGAAAAACAGAAATGTGAAATACAAGGGAAAGACCGAAAATATACTTGAAGTTGCAAATAGATTCAAGGGAAAATATGCACTCAAATTCAAGGATAAAAACGGCAGAAAAATAGATGTAAAGATCAGTATAATACCGATCGAGCTTTGCGAATTTCAGGATGTGCCGCTGAATCTCGTGGTGGTTTACGGCTTTGGCGAGACTCCGATGATGCTGATAACGAATCTTGATTCCGATGATAAACGGATATGTGTCACAGTCTGCAAGGTGTATCTTATGCGCTGGAGGATAGAGGAATATTTCAAGTTCAAAAAACAATGTTTTGATTATGAAAACCTGCATGTCAGGTCGCTTCGGTCGATCAGAAATCTTGATTTTCTGCTGACAATGGCGATCGGATATAATTCGAAGCTTTCGGACAAAGACGATACAATGATACTTCGCTTGGAGGTGATATCCGCCTCGAAACGCCTTTTTGATGTGTCTGATTTTTTTTACTATTCCATTGCCGACGGCATATATGAGATTCTGAAATATACAAAGTGCGGTATATCCGTGCATCTTAAACCGCCTGTTAGGGACGGGCAGCTTTGCTTTGATTTCTATGCAGCTTGATTTTTTGTGAAAGAAAATATGCCTTGCAGTTTTTTAAGATATGTCTTGATTTTGCGGGAATATCGTGATATAATATATCCGTAACGCAAAAATGCATATGTATGTATTTATGAGAAAAGAGAATAGATATGGGCAAATTCAGCAAAGCCTTGGAACTGCTCGGAAAGATAGCCGAAGCGGTGCTCACCGATCTGAGCAACGGTGACGGCAAGGCTTACAATAACAAGGCTTACAATAAAGAGATCGAACGCAAAAACAGCGAGATCAAAGAGGAGATGCACCGCGGCGACGACTCTATAACCGAGCTGCACATACCCGAGGGCATCAAAAAGATTGGGTACAGCGCCTTCCGCGAATGCAGGAACCTTCGCAGCGTTACGTTTCCCTCAACGCTTGAATACATAGGCTGCAATGCCTTTACCAAATGTACCTCCCTTACCGAAGTGACTATCCCCGAAGGTGTGACGTATATAGGCAACGGTGCTTTTTCGGAATGTTCCTCGCTCGTATCGGCGGTACTGCCTAACAGTATGAAGGGCGCCGAGATATCTGGCGGCCTTTTCTACAGCTGCACCGCGCTTGAAAACGTCGTGTTCCCGAAGCGTATCAAAAGGTCGTTTGCGAATGTGTTCCCGCACTGTGAAGCACTTAAAAGCTTTGAGATACCCTACGGCGCTGATGAGCTGGGAGCCTTCACTTTCGAGTACTGCTATTCGCTCGAAAGCCTTATCATACCCGACACGGTGAAGTACATCGGGCACCGCTCTGTCATGTACTGCCATTCTCTCAGGGAAATATACATACCCGACAGCGTGGAAAGTATAGCCTGCCTGCATACCTTCTATAAATGCCCCGTTCTTAGGAAAGTTCGTCTGCCGCTCGATTTCACATTCAGGGATATTCTTGACGATCACACCGAGGATCAGGCCGCTCTCTGCTTTCAAAACTGTTACGAGCTGCACACCGTGGAGATGTGCGGGCGTGAGTTCCATATCGAGAGCATGACAGACGAAGCGCTGCTGTTTATCCGCACCGAGCTCGCGGCAGACGGCAACAGCGCCGCCATAGACCTGATATGCAAACAGCTGCCGAAGGTATTCAAAGCCCTCGCAGACAACAACAGGGCAGAGCTTGCAGAAAAGCTCCTTGCCGCTTTGTCCCGCGATGCCGTGACGGAAGATGAACTTCTTGCAGCGATAGACTACTCCGCTGAAAAAGGCGCACATGAGATATACCTCGCGCTCGTACAGTACAAGAATTCGGACAATTCCGGCAGCAGCGATATCGGTCAGCGTTTCAGACTGTAAAGCACACTCTTTATGACCATAGTTTTCAAGGCACCGTTTCCGTGCTCCGAAACGGTGCTTAACTTATGCCCGTGTGCGCCTTACAGGTTATCCCATAAATGAAGCAAGACCGACCTCTGTGATATACGATAAAAGCACTTGCAAAATCAGGCGGATTGTGGTATAATTGAGGGTAATATACATGATAACGACAGAAAGGAGATAGAATATGGCCGGGGTTAAGGAGCTTATAGGGAATCTTGAAACATGTATATATTGACATGAGAGCGATAAATGTGTATAATTATAGCAGTACA
>JAILFE010000325.1 GCA_024697725.1 Oscillospiraceae bacterium | reverse complement strand
CGGCGCGTCTGAACGCCGACACGAACAGAGGTATAAGTATCGGAACGAGCGCCTTTGCACGCTGTATGATGTTCCCGCTCTCCATATCCGCTCCCCTTGCCTTCTGCGCAGACATTATCTTGTCGGTCTCCTCTATGAGCGGAGGTATGAAGCGCATTGCTATAGTCATCATCATCGCAAGCTCATGCACCGGAAAATGCAGCTTTGCAAGCGGCGAGAGCAGCGATTCCACCGCATCGGTGAGGATTATCGGCGATGTGGTATAGGTCAGCAGCGAAGAACCGCATATGAGCTCTATTATCCTTATCATCATATACGCCGTTGTGCGCAGTCCTTCATCGGTGATGTTGAGCTTCCATATGCTGAACACGCTCACTCCCTCTATAAAAAACAGATTGAGCACCGATGTGAACAGTATAACGGGGATTATAGGCTTCATGCTTTTGAGCATCAGCTTTATGGGTATCCCCGACATGAGATATGCCATGAGCATGAATGCCGCGCTTATCCCCATGCCGATAAAGCCGTCCGCCGAAAAGAGCATAACTATAAAAAGCCCCGTTATTATTATCTTGAATCTCGGGTCGAGCCTGTGTATCACGGAGCTGCCCGGGAAATATTGTCCTATTGTGATATCACTGAGCATCGGGATCTTTTTCCTTCCTGAAAGTCGTACTCATTCCTGCCGCACTGTGCATATTTTGTGCATATTCCTTCAGCGTTTTGACCGCATATCCGAGAGTATACACATCCGTTCTGATATCAACTCCGCGCTCTCTTAAAAGTCTGAACACGCGCGTTATCTGCGGGACATCAAGTCCCATTGCGGTTATCTCGTCAGCCCTTTTGAAGACCTCGGGAGTAGGCAGGAAGCAGTAAAGCTCTGCATTGTTCATAACGATTATCTTTTCGGCAAATTCCGCCATATCCTCCATGCTGTGAGATACGAGCAGTATGGTCGAGCCTGTCTGCTCGTGATACTTACGCACCTGAGAGAATATCAGATCCCGTCCTTTGGGGTCGAGCCCCGCAGTCGGCTCATCGAGTATGAGAACCTTGGGACGCATAGCCATAACTCCCGCGATAGCTACTCTCCGCTTCTGACCGCCCGAAAGCTCGAACGGCGATCTTTCAAGCTGCGCGGATGTGAGCCCGAGTATCTCGGCAGTCTCTCTCACGCGCCTGTCGATCTCCTTATCGTCAAGTCCCATATTTTTAGGGCCGAATGCTATATCCTTATATACCGTTTCCTCGAATATCTGATATTCGGGATACTGGAACACCAGCCCCACCTTGAAGCGGATATCCCTTATATTCACGCTCTTGTCCCAGATATCCTGCCCGTCTATATATATTTTACCGGATGTCGGCTTTGAAAGCCCGTTGAAATGCCGTATCAGCGTTGACTTTCCCGAGCCTGTATGCCCGATGACGCCTATCAGCTCTCCCTCGCCTATCTCCAGATCTACATCCTTTACTGCTGTTTTTTCAAACGGCGTACCTATACTGTAGGTATAGGTCAGCTTTTCTGTTTTTATCACAGCCATATCATAACCCTTTCTCCGGACAGATCACTGTGCAAGCATCCTTCCGAGTGCTTCGGCACAGCTCTCCTCGTCGATTATGTGCATATCCGCAAGCCCGCTGCCGTTGTCAAAGCCGCATTCATGCAGCATACTCATCAGCTCCGTCACCTGCGGGACATCAAGTCCGAGTCTTTTCATCTCCTCAACATGGGAAAACACCTCAGACGGAGTATCGTCCATGACTATCCTGCCGCTGTCCATGACCACTATCCTGTCAGCCTGCGCCGCTTCTTCCATATAATGCGTGATGAGCACGACCGTTATCCCGAAATCGCGGTTGAGCTGCTTTATGGTCTTCATGACCTCTTTTCGCCCGTGCGGATCGAGCATCGCCGTGGGCTCATCGAGCACTATGCATTCGGGGCGCATGGCTATTATGCCTGCTATCGCCACGCGCTGCTTCTGTCCGCCCGAGAGCTGGTGCGGCGAATGGCGGCGGTATTCGTATATCCCGACCGACTTCATCGCGCTGTCCACCCTTTCGCGCATCTCGGCGGGATCGACCCCCATATTTTCAAGCGCAAACGCCACATCCTCCTCGACTATAGTGGATACTATCTGGTTGTCGGGATTCTGGAACACCATACCGATATGGCGGCGGATATCGAATATCTTTTCCTCATCTGCGGTATCCATCCCCGCCGATATCACCTTTCCCTCGGTGGGCAGGAGTATGGCGTTGAAGTGCTTAGCTATCGTGGATTTTCCCGAGCCGTTGTGTCCGAGTACGGCAAGGAACTCCCCTTTTTTCACTTCCATAGATACATCGTCGAGAACGAGCTTCGGAGGGTTCTTGTCCTCGGCGCTCTGCGGATAATGGAATTTTACGTGTTCCGCGGTGATTATATTATCCATGAGATCACTCCATAGCAGAAAAACTTTTTGTCATATACTGCGTGCATTCTCCCATACCGCCGTCGAACCGCAGGGCAGCACGAGCCCCGACGATCTTACGGGAAGTCCTATATCGTCTGCCGATACGTTGCCGCCGAAACGCGGAGATATCACCGAGCTCAGTATATACCCCGTGACCGATGCGGAAAGACCGGTGGTATAGCTGTTGAGCAGGAAAAACAGCGGTCCATCGGAGAGTATCTGCGTGCAGAGCTCCACAAGCTCATATATATTATCCTCGAGCTTCCAGACCTCGCCGTTCGAACCTCTGCCGTATGAGGGAGGATCCATTATCACAGCATCGTATCTCCTGCCGCGGCGCAGCTCACGTCTGACGAATTTTTCGCAGTCATCCACTATCCAGCGCACAGGTCTGTCGGAAAGCCCCGACAAAGCGGCGTTATCTCTTGCCCACTGTACCATGCCTTTGGATGCATCGACATGGCACACCTCTGCTCCTGCGGCAAGACA
>JAILFE010000175.1 GCA_024697725.1 Oscillospiraceae bacterium | reverse complement strand
ACTACCTGATTAATGTCTGTTTATTGCTGACCTACGGTCAGCAATAGTGAAAGGTTTTAGGGCTGATAAGCCCCAAAACCTTGCTCTCAAAAAGCCGAAAAGCTCTCCGGAGCTGCACTTTTACGTGCTTTTCGGCTTTTTGAGCAGACACTATTTAATCAAGAAAAATTCAGATGAAGCAAATAGTTGGCTCATTTTTCTAAAAGACCATATATATGTTGAGGAGCTTCTGACATTAGAAGCAGAAATAGTTCAAAAACATATTTATGTGTATGATGTTGAATATAATCACTCACGTTTGGAAGTTGAAAGACATGATTTACCCAGGCTTCCAAAACACGGGCAGGAAATGGAGAAAAGGAAATTATGGATGATCTTGAATTGAACACTAACCTCTCAGACGATCGTGAAATGAAGAAGCATTATCAGCGTTTTGCAAAACAGCTTTCTGACTGGTACTGCAAGGGTAAAATGCCCGAGCTCGCAAGTCAGGACACACGCTTCACGCTGGAGCTGCAAAAACAGAAACTTCGGTCACTTGGACTTGATATGCAGATACAGTTCAGGAAACCGGAGGTGAGCGATGGCGGTGTCGCGGCGATTTCCTACAGTGACAGCGTCTTTGTGAATCACATCATAGGTGCAAAAAAACACGTCACTACGAACATTCGCAATTCCCAGAATGAGATCTACAGCAGCGATGAAGAGGGCGGGCTGACTGTTGTGATGCAGAATCCCAAAAAGGGCGGCATTCCGTCTGCGGACACTGCGATTTGCTGTCCGAACTGTGGTTCACCGTCTACTCTTGGCAAGCTCGGATCCGGGTGCGAATTCTGTAACACAAAAATTCTAATGGACGAACTGTATCCGAAGGTTATGCATATCTTCATTGATAAACGCGGCAAAGTCCTCTATGACACGAAGCAGATCAGAAAATATATCGTGTCCTGTGCAATTATTTTACTTCCGATTGTCGTTATAGCAGAAATACTGAAAAACGCCCGCATTGAAGCAGATAGCGCCGCGCATTGGGGCAGTTATGTATCTGCTGTTCTTGCAGCTGCTGTCCTTAGTACAATGTTTGGTGCCGGTGCATGGTTCATTGCAAATACTATAGAGTCATTTAAACAGATGTGGAAGGGCGCTCGCGGTGGCAGTAAAATGGCGAGATCCCTGATATTCTGTCATAAGATGCATATGCTTGATCCCACTTTTTCAACAGAATACTTCCGTGACAAGTCCATGTCTCTGCTGAAATTCATGCTCTACAGCAAGGATCCGCAGGAATTGACCATATGCCGGTGCGACCGGCCGCTTCCGGAAAGGCTTCGTGAGATCGTGGATATTACTTACCGGAATTCCGGTGTGGACAAATACAGCATCAGGGACGGTGTATGCAACGTTTCGCTCACGTTTTATACCGACAGCCTGCACTACCGCAGCGGAAAAGTCCTTTGCAGATCGGACAAGATCCGCATGAGCCTGCGGAAAGCTATCAAAAAGCCGACCGATCTTGCTTTTTCTGTCATGGCAGTGGCCTGTCCGTCCTGCGGTGCGAGCTTCGATGTGTCAAAGGTCAAAAACTGCCCGTTCTGCGGCAATACATATCCGCTTGAGGAAAATGAATGGGTCGTGACAGATATCAGAAACTGAACTGTCAGATTCTGATATCAAGAACCGTCATAAATGCTGCGAAAAATCACGATTTATACAAGCATCCTACGATGATGAAGCCGGTAAAAAACGGCCTCTCTCTGATGCGTTGTCGAACGTATGACATATGAAATGAAGCAAACGGCTATGCTGTCATTATATGCCGGCGGTCATGGCAAAAAAGTCATAACCGCCGTATTTTAGTGCAGATCACTTGAGTATGCCGTGCAGAGATGAAGGAGACCACATGAAAATAGCTGTACTATCTGATATACACGCAAATCATCTTGCGCTGGAAGCCTGCCTTGACAGGGCAAAGGAGCTCGGTGCGCAGGGCTATGCCTTTCTCGGGGATCATGTAACAGACTTCCCATACCCGAAGAAGACCATGGAGCTTCTTTATATATGCAATGACAGCTTCCCATGCTGGTTCATAAGAGGAAACCGTGAGGACTATCTGCTCGGTCACCGCTATAACGCAGACGACGGCTGGAGCTATTGCTCGCAGTCGGGCTCGCTTTTGTATACCTTTGAGGAATTAGACGGGAGCGATCTTCGTTTCTTTGAAGATATGCCTGTGGGAATGGAGATAAAGCCTGACGGACTGCCGCCGTTTTCAATATGCCATGCAACAATGTCGGATAACCGCAGGCTATTCTATCCGAACAGCGAGGAAATTGGCGATATCATAAAAGAACAAGCGACAGAGCTCATGGTCTGCGGACACACCCACGGATACTTTGTGTACGATAACGGGAACAAGCGTATAATCAACGCAGGTGCAGTCACAAGGAACAGAGCCTCGATGCTGATTCTGACATCCGACGGCGGGAAGTGGCAGGCGGAGCACTATATTGTGGACTACGATGTTGAAGCTGCTATACAGGAATTCACGGAATCGGGACTGATAGAAAAAGCCAACGGCTGGGTACGAGGTATAATCGCTACGCTCAGGGGCATGGGCGACATGGATCTGGAGATCGTGAATCTGGTCGGCAAACTCTGCGAAGAACGACATCTGCCGTTCAACGATGAAAGTCTCTGGCAGGAAGCAGCAGAAAAACTTGGTATATGATACAAAAAGCGCAGTATCTTAACGAACAGGTACTGCGCGTTATCTTGTTTACTCACACCCCACGCAGAAAGACCCATCCTCCGCCGTCCTGCGGGCGGCAGCGGATGGGTCAGCTGTTCCAGATCAGGATCATGATTAACGATATCGGAAAAGCTGTCTATCTTATGCTTTTCTTTAAGTCCGTAGAGACGATCCAGCGTGAAGCAGAGCTCGTTCCAGCTGAATCCAGCCATCTCACTGCTTACTTTTCCGGCGGCATATTCGCCGTCCTTGCCGTAGCAGATCTTTCCGAGCCCGATGCATTCGCCGTTTTCATAAAGCTCGTCCATCCCGCTATAAAGTAAAATGGAATGTCCGTTGCAGAGAGTTAGCGGAGCATTGACGGGAGTCAGGAATACATCGGAGAATGTATGGAGAGGTATAAAATACTTGTCAACCTTGCGCACCAGATCTATACTGCAATCCCCTGCATTCAGTGTAACAGAAATGTCGTAAATCAAGATCTGTCTCATAGCTTCTGCTGTCATGTAGCCGGCTCATGCAAAATTCAGGCAGGGGCTTGATATTATGTAAAATATATGTTATAATAAACAACATCAAGGAAGACGATACATACAACCGGCAGATACGAGCATTGCGCTCGTCAATACAGGGGTACATTTCTCATAACGGAGATATCCCCGATAAGCAGACGATGTTCTGCCGAACGACAATATATACGGACAGCTAAGGATCTATGACCACATTCATCATTTCGTGTCCTGTCATCATGATATCGGGCATGATACAAAACGCAAGATGCTCCCGGGCTCCATCACTCTGATCTGCCTAAAAACATCCGCCGGCAGTGCAGAAGTGAAATTTTAATGCGAAGAGTGATATAGATGAAACAGTTCCAGTTTTCCTATAATGACAATGACGATCTTAAAACAACACTCACGAATATAAGGCAGTGGTGTTCTTCGAGCATCACATCTCACATAGTTTTTCAGATATATACCGAGACTATAGACAACGAGCTGATATCGGAGATCTGTTCTGTTATTGCGGCTGAACTGCCGGATGCCGAATACCTTGGATGCTCCACAAACGGTAATATCATCAACGGTGAATTTTCCGGATCCGCGGTCAACATCATCTGTACCATATTTGAATATCCGACTTCAAAAGTCGAGATCTTCCAGTATGCACTCACTGCGCAGACCGAAAACAAAGTCATGCGGAACTTTTTGAAGGAGATCGAAAAAAGACCGTGGATCAAAGCGATAGAGCTCCTTACTACTATACGCGGTATGTCTATGACAGATTTCTGTGATATACTGAGCACAGTGCGCCCCGATATACATATATTCGGAGGCGGCGCCTTCTCATCGGATATAAATGATGTTCACGCGTGCGTTTTCTCAAAGAAAAGCGGTATCTCCGATTCAGGCGTGGTCTTCATACTTATGGGCGGAGATGATTTTCACGCCGCAACTACATATATTGCAGGCTGGAAGCCTCTCGGCAAGACGTTCCATGTGACATCCTCCGAAGGAAGTCTTCTGCACACTCTTGACGATCAGCCTGCATATGAGGTCTACAGCCGGTATCTCAATATTGATATCAACGCGGATTTCTTTTTCAACACGCTCGAATTTCCGTTCTTCTACCATCACAACGGTATTGATATCCTTCGCGCACCGACAGCCTGTCTTGAAGACGGCACACTTGTCATGACCTCGGATATGGAAGAAAATGTGAGCGCAAGGCTCGCATACGGAGATCCCGATACCATTATAGAGAGCGTCTATAACGAAGGAAAAGTCATACGTGATTTTCTTCCGGAAGTCATAAAGATCTATTCCTGTGCTGCACGCAGGACCTTCTGGGGAAATGCAGAGGTATCGAAGGAAAGTCAGCCTTTCTGCAACATCGCACCAACATCCGGATTTTATACATCCGGTGAATTTCTCCGTACCGAAGGTAATGTAAATCAGCATAATGTCACTATGGTGGTCGCAGGTATGCGCGAGGGCGGAACGGGATCAAGGCGTATGCCAGAGTTTGAAGTGAGCAAGAGCGGCTTTACAGGAAAAGTTTCACTTATAAGCAGACTCGCTTCATATATCAATGCTGCATTCGATGAGCTTGAAAAGGTGGCTGTGACGGACGGACTGACAAAGCTGTACAACCGCGCAGAGATACAGCGGCGGATCGAAGAAAGATTCGCCTCCGGACAGCACTTCTCACTTATCATGCTGGATATCGACAATTTCAAATCGGTGAATGATTTCTATGGTCATGATGAGGGAGATACTGTTATCATAGGTGTTGCCGATCTGCTGAGAACCGGGATAGCCGGACACATTCCGGAAGCGAGCGTCGGAAGATGGGGCGGTGAGGAATTCATGTTCCTGCTGCCGTTCGATCTAGATTATGCAAAACGCACTGCTGCCAATATAATCCGTGATTTTAATGCGATAGAATTCCCGAATGCGGGTCATCAGACACTCAGCATAGGTATCTCAGAAGCCCGTGAGGACGATACCATCGACAAACTGCTGATAAGGGTCGACAAAGCGCTCTATGACGCTAAACGGACCGGCAAGAACAAATACATGATACTCTGAGTCATCACACGGCATAATTATGAATAAGCTGGCAGGTATCAACGCAAACATTACAATAAATGACTCCGGGTGCGATGGCATAATAACCGGAGGCTATGGAAAAAGATTACAGCGGCGGTAGCAACGAATTGGAACGGGCACAGACAGAACCGGACAGCACCCCGCTGCCTATCAACTATATGACATCAATAAAAGATCCTTCACAGAAATGGTTCCATTTTTATAGGAACTAAGAAAGGGAAAATTAAGTCTTTTTATAAATGGGATGGATGAGAGGATGATATGGTAATAGAAGTACTCAGGGAAGTGGGTTTATTATGAATATGGTAACTAGGACAGAAGCTGTTAGATTCATTTTTAAAGTGCGTCAGTTAATAGATAATAATGTTATGATTCAAAATCATGTATTTGTTGTTCTCTCTGATGAAATGAATTTAAGAAATAAAATGGAAGTAGATGCTGCATGCTATGATATAAGTAATGACGAGTTGTCAAAGATTCTTTTATGTATTACTGGAAATAAATATAAAGTTTTCGGTGAAGATGTTAATATGTTTTATTGTAGTTGTTGTGGTAAAAGAACATTGACAGAAAAGTATGATAGTAAAGAAGGAACAGGTTATGACATTTGTCCGTATTGTGGATGGGAAGATGATGGCACATTATCAGATACACAATACAGTTCTGTAAACAAAGGTACTATTTTAGATTATAGGAAAAAAATGATAAAAATGTAATTGTTGAGAACCCTAAGTCAAGAACAATGCTACAATTATTGGGAAAAGTGGCTGTTATAGCATTAAAAACAGATTGCTATCAAATATCGTTTTGCTATTTCTTGAAAATTGGTAAACAAACCGTCATGCTGATCGATTCAATCCGCAAGATGTTTTGTTTATCATGATCTGCTTGGAGTGAAATTTATCACAATAAAGGCTAAAAAATGAATATAGTACCCCCCACTCCGATATGATAGTCGGAATGGGGATTTTTTTGTCATGATCTGATGCCTGTCGTGCGGCGCACAATAAAAATCATTCATTCACACTATGTTTATTGTGCTACGCACAAATAGCAGATCATGACAGAATCCCTCGTCAATTTAAATCGACGAGGGATTGTTGTTTTGGGTACATAGATTATTTTCAAATATTTATCATCAGTATCAAATCATAGTTAAATAAAAATTATCTCCTAAATAGGTTCTATGTATATTATGCAGGCTTTGATACGGTATCATCGCTGTGAGCCTTCTCCCATTCAAGATGCCTCTCATGTTCAGCTGCATCCTTTTCTGTGAAGTATATGCCATCCTCCACAAGACGGGATATGCGCCTTGCCGCTTCATTCCACTTGAAATTGTATTCAGCAAGGTCACCGATCTCGCCCTTTTTCTGCACACCGATGCCCTTTGCATCAAGCCACTCTCTGAAACCACTGCTGCCTACGCCACCTGTGCCATACTCTGATTTTAGGAATTCAATCTTAGCCTTCTCGTTGTGCTCCTCGGAAAAGAACTGGTTTATACGGTACTTGCCGTCTGCCATACCGCTGCCTCTCATCATGACCTTATCCTTTTCATCCTCTGTGATGAAGAAATGGAGATCCGGCTCAAAGCCCTCTGCCGCCTTAAACTTCTTGTGCTCACCCATAAGGTCACGTACTCTTCTAAGGAGCTCTTCGGGTTTATGATAATTAAAGCGCAGTATATCGTTATCTTCTGCATATCTATCGGCAAATTCGGAAAGTCCCTTTTCCACCTTTTCGATAAATGCGGGATACTAAACCTACAAGCGATACAGAGATCACAATAAACAATAGACCTCCTCGGAAACTAAGGGAATATAATAAAATAACTTGACATACGACCAGAAAAATAGTAAAATTGAGTAGGGTGATAAAATGGATATATATGAAAAAACAAGCCGGTTGAATGATATACATCATATTATAAAATGTGTACGAATGGTAAAGACAAAACTTTACTAAATGCTGATGAATTAGATATCAAGACTAATTACGCATATATAGATAACCAAAGTATCTATTTAATAAGTACGAACTCTATTCAAAAGACAACGCTCAGTGATTCAAAAAAGAAAAGTTTATATATAACCCAAAATAGTATTTCAGATGCAAATATACTCAATAATTATATATATTTCTCAGAATACAGTGATTTGAATGGTACTACTGATAAAGGCAGGCGCTTATGGAAAAAAGAGCAATAAACATACTCATGCTGTCCGTCCTTATGTCACTTGCCGTTCTGCTCATGCCCGTGGGCGTAAGTGCGGAAACGGAAACAGACACCGCCCCGACGGTGATGTACAAGCTGATAAACCATGACTGTATAAAGCTGAAATGGGACGAGGTCACGGGAGCGGACGGGTATTACATATACAGAACGGACACCGGGACGGGGAAGACGGTAAAATACAAGAGTATCGTAAAAGGTACGGATGTTACGATAAAAAACCTTTCACCGGAAACGGAATATATTTTCTATGTCGAGCCGATGACCGGAAAGAACGGTAAAACGACTGTCGGGCAGAGGTCGGTGGGGACGAAGCTTACAACGCCGAAAGAGTGGTATTATTATGATGATTCTGTTGTAGACGAAGAAAGAAGGGCAATGAAATCCCGTTTCTACAGAACAGATTATTCAAAGGGAAAAAAAGAAAAGATAAATTTAGGCGATATTAAATACGTTGACGAAATTATATATTATAATGGCTGGTATTATGTTATCGGAAATCTTGATGCAATTAAGTCCGGTCCTTATCCTTATGGAGCGGTAAATAACCGAATGTGTATTGCAAGAATAAGAGAGGACGGAACACAAAAAGAAATACTGTTTGATGATTTCTTTCATGCAGATGATATATTGTATGCTTATATAATAACAGATGATGCGATCTATTTACAACAGCAATGCTATAATACACTTGAAGAAAACGATAAGGAATTGTATTATTTTGATGCAGAATTATGCTGGCTAAAAAAGATATCGTTAAAAACCGGAGAAATAGAAACTATCGCTTTACCCTGTCCTTATAGCTGGTTTGACGTTCATGATGGATATATATATTATGGATATAATGATATATATAAATACAGTAAAAACAATAAAAAATATTTAATTTATGGAGATCAAGGCGTATATATATCTGCATGGTATGACAGACAGACAGTAAAACTGATCGATGCGGAAAAATATTACTCATAT
>JAILFE010000322.1 GCA_024697725.1 Oscillospiraceae bacterium | reverse complement strand
AAACGCGCAGACAAGGCGATGTATAAAGCAAAGAAAGATTTCAAGGGAATACACGGATACACCCGATGAAGTGAATATAGTCAAAGACATTAGAAATTGTCGTTTGCTGAAAAGGCAGCATCTCTGACGAGGTGCTGCCTTTTTTATCCATGCCAGAGGACACACGTCATCAGAGTTCCTTATAGCTTGTTTTGTTGTTCGTCAGCCCGAGGATATAGTCAACGTTGATATTGTAATAATCCGCAAGCCCTATAAGGATATGCGTCGGTATATCGAGCTCACCGCGCTCATAATTGCTGTATACACGCTGACTGCAATGCAGGATCTTTGCTATCTGTGTCTGTGTGAGGTCGCTGTCTTCCCTCAAAGCTCTTATTCGTTCGTACAAAATAAGCCCCCCTTGTGATAATTCACAAATAACGGATGAATTTTTATTCATGATTATTATAGCGAAATTCGGCGGGGAGTATTGACTTTTAGCGGATAATCCGCTAAAATGATATTTGAGGAGGGGCTTAGCGGATTTTCCGCTGTAAAATACTCGGCTTTCTTGAAGAGAAAAAATGGAGGTAATTAAATGAAAAAGATGTATATTATGATTTTGGGTTCTATGATTTCTGCATTGATGCTTTCCGGATGCGGCAAAGTTGTTACAGAAAGTGTTGATATCAATTATAATCAAGAATATTCTCTCGAAAATGAAGCTCTTTCCAAATATAATGATATAGTGTGGACAAGTGATAACGATGATATAGCAGTACCTTCCGGCAATAGTATTATAGGAAAATCTCCTGGAACCGCAATACTGACCGGAAGCCGCAAAAACAAGGTGATAGCAGAATATACTGTTAATGTTAAGAAAATTACAGAAAGCATTGATGTTGATTTTAATCAGGAATATACAATAGATAATGAAGCACTTTCAGATATATCTTGGTCAAGTGACAATGAAGAGATTGCCGTCATATCCGGCAATACAGTTATCGGAAAAGGTCCCGGAAGCGCAATGTTATCCGGAACAATAAATGATAATATAGTTGCGGAGTATACAGTAAATGTCAATATTGTTCCAATTACGGGGATCGTTCTGTCCACTAATGCCACAGAAATAGCAGTAGGTGATGGCTTTCAGTTGAACTACTCCCTGTTTCCGGAAAATGCAAGTGATTATGGAATCACATGGAGATCGGCAGATCCGAGCGTAGCAGATGTTAATAAAGACGGATATATACTGGCAAAGAATAAAGGTCAGACAACTATCAGTGCTTCAAATAAAGAAGGAATAATGGCAACTTGCTCTGTTACAGTTAAAACAGCTAAGCCCAACTTAAAGAAAATCTATGACGATTTACATGATTCATATTACTGCAGCCTGTCAAGTGATGAGAATTCACTGACAATAGATTCTAATCCATTGGACATAGATGATTATTCCAGCGTTACAGCATGGGGATATATTAAAGATATCAACGAAAAACTTGAACTTTCGGGTCTTACTGATGAAATGTCACATACAAGAGCAATGGACGGCAGACAAACAAGGACATATGAATCGCTTACAGTTTCGTGGTCTTATCATCCGGATCAGGGTATAAATGTAGTATATTCAGTTCAATAAGTTTTTAAAAATGCAAAATTTATACAGATGCTTCGGATATAATAACAACCGAATATCCTGATCTTATGTCATGATAGAATAATTAAGGAGGTAAAAAATGTTTTGCCCGAAATGCGGAAAAGAAATTGCCGATGATGCGGTATTCTGCCAGAATTGCGGCGCTAATCTGAAAGAGGATGCCTCAACTGTTATTTCAGGCGGAAGCAAAGGCATAAATATTCAGAAAAAGCATATAATCATAGGCGCAGCGCTTATTCTCGTCATTGCTGTTGTTTATGGCTATATGAATACGCTTCACGGCGATGATAAGATCGCCTACGAAATGGTGTATGAAGCTGCAGATTCCTTCAAAGACCCTACTTCGGTAAGGATACAGAGCGGTACGCTCAGTGACAGCAAAAAATATCTTTGGTGCAAGATATCCGCAGTGAATGGGTTCGGAGCCCGCGGAAGTGATTATTACACTATAACACGTTCGGACAGCGGTTCGGTTTATGTTATTTCCAAAGATGAAGAAACATCTATACTGGGCGATGAGTTTTCGGATATGATAGATACTACATCACTTTACAGTGCAACCGATTCCGGTTTGCATTTCGACAAGATCAACAAAGAGCTTGAGAAGAATCTGAAATAACAATTATCACCCCCAAACGCCACGTGCCGGAGCTGTCCGATAATCGAACAGTTCCGGCACGGATTTTATTGGTATTATGCACCAGAAGGAGGAAAACTTTCGTTATGGCGGCTGCTTACGGGCGGTTATTGAGCACGAACTAATATATTACATATTTCAAAGGATTTATCCGTATTAATCGTTTCAAGCACTTACTTCGTTACCATTTTGTCATGCGGGCCGATTGTGCAATATGCAGATTTTTTGTATAATATACAACTAATATATAGTGAACTTGACGGCAAATGTCAAATTATGTGTGAAAAAAACTACACTTTTACGATATGAAAACATATAATAATATGATATTTCCCGTTTATTCATTTTTTTGTAACCAAAAATATATTTACAAGCCCGACAATTAGTGATATAATAGAAAATGAAATAAGGGAAAAGCATCGTGTAATTAACAATACCCCCGAAAGGAAGTGTTATTATGAAATATATTGATAAATACATCAAGAAATATGGGGTCGTAAAAGGTTTCACGCTCATCGAACTTATGGTGGTCATGGCTATCATAACCGTGCTGAGCTGCATAATCGTGCCGCTGCTGTTCGGATATATCGAACACGCCAACAATATAGCCGATGCCGAGCACGCAAGAATGATACGCGACATGGTCTATGCGCGTCACTCCCTCTACGGCGATCTCGACTGCAACAACCCCCACTATAACCCGAACGCGAGACAGACAAGGGATAACTACAGAACACGCGGATATGTATATGTTGACACCGATGAGATCCGTGTCTCCAGTATGCAGATAGCCGAAATGCTCGAAGATGCCGGTTATATCAAAAATGCCTCACAGGGCAGGATAAGACGCCAGTCCTCAAACGGCACCGAATACAGCTATCCGATAAAGCAGACCGCCGGCAATGCAACCTGCTTTACAAATCTCAGATGCAGGTCTACAAAAAAATGGGATACATGGCAGGTCGATTTCATCATGGATGAGAGCGGCGATATCTCATTCAGCTTCTCAGCCCGCGCAGGCACGAACGGAAGCGGAGGAGATGCAGCAGCAACAACTCTATTTGCAAAGATGGTGCAGGGCGGTTCATCCACCGATGATATGGATATCGGTCCCCAGAGGTGACGCGGTATCCACAGCACAGACGGTATCATTGGATATCACCAAAAACAGATCCCCCGCCGGATGACTGACAGGCGGGGGATCTTTTCATATCTTCAGTTTTGTATCTGTCTGTTCAGCCGCCGCTATGAAAGCGATGAATAGTATTTTTCAAGGTTAGGTCTTGCTGCGATATAATACTTTTTAAGACGGCTGTCAAAGTGTCTGCCCATGCCCTCCATGATGATCTTATCCGCATCCTCAAAACTCAGGCTGTCCTTGTAGACACGCTTGCTGACAAGAGCATCATATACATCGGCAATGGCCATGATGCGCGCTTCTATCGGTATTTCGTCCCCCTTCAGACCCTCCGGATATCCCGATCCGTCGATCCTCTCGTGATGATAATGCGCGACGTTCTCCGCAATGACCTTGAAGCGCTCATCATCGGTGCTGCGGAGTATCTCACGGACGATACGCGCACCGTCGGCGGCGTGTGCCTTCATTTTTTCAAACTCTTCCGGAGTAAACCTGCCCGGCTTGCGCAGCACGGCATCATCGACAGCTATTTTCCCGAGATCGTGCATAGGCGCTGCCTTTATTATGCATCTGCAGAATTCCTCGTCCAGTCCGAGCTCGTTGTCCTTTATGATCTCGTCCATGAGTATCCTGACACCTTCGCTTGTGCGCCTGATATGTCCGCCAGTAGAATTGTCGCGGCTTTCGACCATGGTCGCCATGCTGAGTATAAGATTCTCATGCATTTCAATGATATGATGTGTCTTTTCGGCGACTTTCTTTTCCAGATCCTTGTTGTAGCGGTCGAGCAGCTCGATATACTGCTCGTGCTTCGTATCATCATTTATGAAGAACTGGTAGCCCCTCTTTTTGCCGTAGATACACAGATCGGTGACATTCACAAGATAGGTCTTATCGTCCTTTTTGTAGTGAAAGGAGTTCTCGTTTTTGTTCTTTTCGTATAGCTTTGCCCATTTGATAAAAGTGCTTCTCATCACTTCGCATTGCTCTGCGGGGCAGTCAACAGCTATATCTGCAAGCTCAGGTATTATGATCTTTGCCGCAGCATCGCTTGCAAGGTAGTTCAACCGGCTGTCGAGAGATACCAGTCCTCTCTCCAACGATGTAGCGATCGAATCTATACCGGTATATTTTATGTCATACAATCCGAGACGTGAGATTATCATCAGATACGAGATCTGAACTATAACATAGGAGAGCGGTTTGAGCTCCAGATCAAGGTTAAGCAGTCTTCCGCCGAAAAAAGTGAAAAATGTGATAGCTACGGGAATAAACAACGCATATGTTATGCTGTGGGAGAGCGTTTTGTTCCTCATTCCGTAGACGATAGCCGCGAACGTCGCTGCAAAGAACAAAATGCAGATCACATAGAACAGCGTGTGTACAGGACCGTAGACCTTGTTCACAAGCCTACCCTCGCCGTTGATGCGTACAAATTCCTGCGACTTGTAGAACATATCGTTCTGTCCGATGGTCAGAGAACACAGGAACAGCACGATCGAGAGCAGGAAAAGCCCCAGACTGATCGCCTTTTTCAGTTTTATACCGCACAGATCATAAACGCAGAGCAGAATAAACAGTAGCTCAAAGCTGCCGTCTATGTACAGTATCTTCTGTGCGAGAAGTGCTTCCTCAAGCGTTGTCGAATAGGCAAGCAGCACCTGTCCTAACGTACCTATCGGTATAAATGCGAACATGAGCGCAATATAAACATTCATGTGCTTTTTCCATAAAGCAGCAAATACGATAGACAACACCATCGACAGCACAAACATTATATCATAGATTAAGACATGCCAATTCATATATCAATACCTCACATCATGTCAGCGGGGATACCGCAGATGCACAAAGCTGATATCTGTTACATTTCGGGGTGTACGATACACCTCACAGGTATTTTTTCTGTAAAAATCTCGTTTATTTCAGTTTATCATATCGGGCCTGTCCTGTCAATAAGATAAAGGAAAATTAACATATATGCTGTACTTTGTTGCAAATTGTCCAAAAAGATTTTACAGGATGCGCGGCAGTCTTTCAGCATATCCGCCTTCAACGAAGGTCGTGTCTGCCGCACAGCAGCATCTGCTGCCATGTCCTCTGTAAGATCGGTGATGATATCCCCCTTGGACTGGAAATATGTCGCGGTGAACGGCGCTCCCGAAGCCGCTACAGGATATATCGCAGAGGTATGGTCAACAAAGTAGGTGTCAAAGCCGCTTTTCTTTATCTCATCTATCGAAAGACCGCGTGTGAGCTGATAGAGTATCGCCGACACCATTTCGATGTGCGAGAGCTCCTCCGTGCCGATATCGGTGAGCAGACCCTTCACTTCTGAGTAGGGAGCGGTATAGCGCTGACTCAGATATCTCTGCGAAGCGCCAAGTTCGCCGTCGGGACCGCCTATCTGCGTTATTATCAGCTTTGCAAGCGCCGCATCAGGCTTCTTGATCTTTATCGGGTACTGCAGCTTCTTTTCGTATTCAAACATCAGTCATCGCTCCTTTCCCACGGCCAGGTATCGTCCACCCATGAAAAGCGTTCCTTCCCGCCTGCCTGCGAGGGTATCAGCGGACCGTATTTTTCAAGATACATATCGTATGCCTTTTTCCTCAGGTCGTTGTATTCACCGTAGGCTGCAAGCGCATCGGCACAGGTGGGATGCGTATCAAGATAGAGCTGCAGCTCCTTGAGGTAGAAGTCGTACATCTGTACGGCTGTAAGCAGGTCATTCATTGGCATTATGCTCCTTTCCCGTTATTTTTTCCTGCTCTTGCTGCCTTCAAACGGCAGATCGAGCGAAGGGAATATCGTTCCCGCAGCAAGAGCCTCATTCGGGGCATAGGGATCCTCCCATTTCTGGAACGGGACATATGCCATTGCAAGAGGCGTTTCTGCCGGAAAAACGCTCTCCTGAACGCTGTTCCCCATATTTCCGGTGATCTTAAAATATGTCAAGCTATCACTTCTCCTTTTTGTTTATCAAAGCCGCACGGTCTTCCGATGCGGCTGTCCGGCGGACGGTATCGTCCGCTATACATATTCTATTCTGTGAACAAAGAATTGACACTTCCATAATATTCATATATTGTACACAAAGTCCTGATATTCAACTATTATATACAACAAATCATCTTTAAAAATATAAAAAACTCTTATTGCATTTCTCGGGAATATATGGTAAAATATAATCAGTGATATATTACTGTCCGCGGCATATGCATACGGACATCCCGGAGGTAAACGACTGTGGAAGACAGCAGCAAGAGAAAAAGCAATAAACCCGACAGAAACAACCGCCCCGAATTCCCGAAACGCGCCGTTGTTACCGGAGGTATGCCCTACGGCAACAAGGAGCTCCATTTTGGCCACGTAGGCGGCGTATTCGTATTCGCCGATGTATATGCGCGTTTTCTGCGTGACAGGATCGGCAAGGATAATGTCATATTCGTATCCGGCACAGACTGCTACGGCTCCCCTATCGCCGAAGCATACAGAAAGCTCCGTGAAAACGGATATGAGGGGACCATCACCGATTTTGTTCAGAAAAATCACGACGCACAGGAGAAGACCCTGAAGGATTACGATATAAGCCTCGATATCTTCGGTGCATCCGGTCTCGGAAGAACCGCAGAGATACACGAGGAAGTGACCGACAGGCTGATAAGACGGCTTTATGAGCTCGGTCACCTTGAAAAGATATCCACCGCACAGTTCTATGACGAAAAGGCGGGGACTTTCCTCAACGGCAGACAGGTCATCGGAAAATGTCCCGTGCAGGGCTGTACATCCGAGAAGGCTTATGCCGATGAATGCGATCTCGGTCATCAGTATATGCCGATAAACCTTATCGACCCCAAGAGCACACTCACAGGTGAAACACCTGTCATGAAGAATGTCGATAACTGGTACTTCAAGCTCATAGATTTCAACGAGCTCCTCGGAAAAATGACCGCGGATATGGAAAAGGCGGATAATGTGCGCTCCGTCGTTTCAAAGACCATACGTGAATTCCTCGAACCGCCCGTTATATACGTCATGAACAATTATATGGATGTATACAAGAGCGTCAGCGATAAAATGGCAGAACACGAATTCATCGAGGAACCGAAAAAGACATCATTCGTGCTCAGATTCAAAACACTCCACGAACGCGATGATGCCTGCAGAATACTCACCGACAATCACGTCCGCTTCCGTGAAGGCAAGACTCTCGTTCCGTTCAGGCTCACAGGAAACATCGAATGGGGCGTCAAGGCTCCTGTGCTCGAAAACGAAGAACCGCTGACTGTATGGGTGTGGCCGGAATCGCTCTGGGCGCCGATATCCTTCACCGAGGCATATCTTGAAAGTGTCGGCAAACCGCGTGAGGACTGGAAAAAGTACTGGTGCAGCCGCGATGCTAAGGTATACCAGTTCATAGGACAGGACAATATCTATTTCTACGGCATAGCAGAGCCCGCAATGTGGATGGCGCTCCAGAGCAGTGATAAATCTTCGCTCACTGCCGAGCCCGCCGACGGTGATCTTCAGATGCCCGTGCTCGTGGCAAATCATCACATACTTTTCCTCGATAAGAAGGCATCGAGCAGCGGCAGTGTAAAGCCTCCGATGGCCGCTGAGCTCCTGGACTTCTATACCGCCGAGCAGCTCAGGATGCACTGGCTGGGTCTCGGGCTAGGTATGCGCAGCGTAAGCTTCCGTCCCAAGCCGCTCGACCCCAATGCCGACCCGAACGAGAGCGATCCCGTAACAAAGGAAGGCTTCCTGCTCTCCAATGTGTTCAACAGGGTCATCAGGACCTGCTTCTATGACGTTCAGAGCCATTTTGACGGCAGGATGCCTCTCGGCAGACCGGATGATGCGACTCTCGCCGAATGCGAAAAGGCGATACTCGAATACGAGCGCTTCATGTACAGAACGGAATTCCATCAGGTGACGTATGTGCTCGATTCGTTCATACGCCGCATGAGCAAGTATATGGCACGCAGCAAGTCCGAAGCGGACAAGGCAGACGACAACGAGCTGCGCAGGACTTTCCTCATCAATACATTTGCTATGATAAAGACAGCGGCAGTGCTGCTGCACCCCATAGC
This sequence comes from Oscillospiraceae bacterium, assembly GCA_024697725.1. Taxonomy (GTDB): domain Bacteria; phylum Bacillota; class Clostridia; order Oscillospirales; family Ruminococcaceae; genus RGIG4694. The sequence goes on along the minus strand of JAILFE010000322.1, from coordinate 4,211 downwards.
TCCGTCAGGCACGGAGATGATACGCGATTATCTCAACGCAGGCGAGGAGCTCTGGGACTGGAACAGGATATTCGATACGCCCGCCGATCTTTTCCCCGGCGAGACATCTCATGAGATAAAATTCCTTCAGCCCAGAGTAGATTTCTTCAAGCGTCATCCCAGCCAGTTCACATCTGCAGAATGACACAGCCTCCGGTATCAAGACAGCTTCGCTGATCTACCGGAACAATAACTTTTAAGTTGGTGTAGAAATTCATGAGCAAAAAGAGCAGCAATAAAAAGAAAAAGAACATCTCAAAATCGCAGAACGCCCCGAATGCCGCGGCACAAAGCAAAGCCGACAGTTCGCCCGAGAACGTTCAGCAAGCTGCCGAGCAGCAGGCTGAGAATGTGCAACAGACCGGGGAAGACAGCAGCATACAGCAGATAAATGAGAAGGAATTCATCAATATGCTGAATTACGAGCCGGAGGATTCAAGTCTGGCTGCTGCAAATGCAAATCCGGCTGCTTCGGAAGAATTCGATATCGATGAGCTGTATGATTTTGAGACCGATTACCTTGAAAATATGAACCTGACTGCCGAGGAACGTCTTGACCGCGACCTTAACCGCGCAAGACTGAAGGTCGAGCATGAAAAGAAGCTCGCGGAGGAAAAAAGGATCGCAGATCAGGAGCTTGCAATGGAGCAGATAGAAAAGCTCCGTGCTTCGCGCAAAAGAGCTGCCGCGATCGCCGAAAGAGCAGCCAAGCTCGAACGCGAAAAGCAGCAGAAGGAAAAGGAAGCGGAGTTAAAGCCCGTATCGACTGCAAAGGTGCGTCCCATATCAAAAATGCGCGATCCGATGCTCGGCACAAAGATATTCAAGGGCATCACAGTAGCGTTCGTGCTTGCGGGCATAGCCTATGCGGGATGTCTGATATACGCCAAGAGCCAGAACGATGAATATATCGAATCTATGGAGAAGGAGCTCATCGGTATCGCTGCAACAAGCACCACCGAGGCGGAAAAGACATACAAGACCGACGGAAAGCTCTCTATCGAGGAAAAGAAGGCGAGCGAGCTAACACTTTTCCTTCCCGATACCGACAAGGACGGACTTTCCGATTACTATGAGATAAATGTCAGCGGGACCGACCCGAAGAATCACGATACCGACGGCGACAACGCTTCTGACGGCGCGGAGATACGCTCGGGGCTCGACCCTCTCTCGGCAGACGACAAGGACACTATCGTCGATTTCACCGTGACCTGCGGCAGCGCAAAGGTCAATATCTCCGGAAAGCCGCAGAACGCCTACGCAACTCTCGACCCCGTCACGAACACCAGTATCCTCGGCGTTCCCGGTATAATCGGAGATGTGTATGAATTCTATACCTCCTCCGCAATGCAGAAATGCAGCATATCCCTCCCATTCGACCCCGATGAGGTGGGCGACACACAGGGTCTTTCGGTATTCAAGTTCAATAACGACACTCTCGGCTTTGACAAACTCGAAAGCACCGTGAACAGCGCATCGAAAACCGTATCTGCGGATATAGATTCTATCGGTATATATACTATCGGCAGCACATCGCATATCCAGGAAAAATACACCACGGGCATATTCCTGCTCATAGACAATTCCGGCTCGATGTATTCGGAAAAAGAATGCCCCGGCTCGGAAGAGAACGACCTGCAGTTCAAGCGCGTTGATTTCGCCGAGAAGCTCATCGACCGTATCGGCAAGACCGCATCCTACGGAGCCGCTTCATTCACAGGCACGTATACTCCCCTGTCGCCCATGACTAACGACTACCGCGATGTCAAGGAAAAGGTACACAGTATACGCACCGCGGACAAGGTCTTCAACGGCACGGCTATCGCAGAGTCTATGAACAGCGCCTGCGACGAGCTCATAAACGGCTCCTCGAACCGCAATTATCTCGTTCTTCTCACCGACGGCTATTCCACATCCTCCGACCCCGAAACGGAAAAAGCCGCGCTGCAGAAGGCGATAGACAACGATATCACTGTATTCACTATAGGTCTCGGAAAGAAAGTCGATATCGAATATCTCACAAATATAGCCAAGGCGACCAACGGACAGTATTTTCAGGTATCGAACGCCGAAGCGCTCGAAAATATCTGCTCCAAGATCGAAAGCTTCATGTCATACAACAAGACAAAGATCGCTCTTGATACCTCGCTCGGTGCAAAGGCAGCAGATATGTTCATAATCGCGGATTCGGGCTTCAATGTCGAAAAGGACTGCCTCGCCTACAACAATTTCCTGACTGATTTCTCACCCGACGGCACGGATTACGGTATCGCCGAGCTGACCCGCGAATACTACACCGGCACACTGAAACTCACAACCGAGGATTTCAAGACCGACAGCGGTGATATAATCTCCGGCTACGACCTTCGCGATATCGACCTGTTTATCGACGGAAAGCCCGATCTCATCGACCTGAAGATCGACTGTCTCGATATCTACACCAGGTATCTCCGCCTGAACAACAAGTGGAACTACCGTTCGTCCGGCGACGGACTGCTCAGATATTCCTCCGATACACAGCTTTTCATCAACGGCAACAATATGGAGGTAATACTCAAACCCTATACCGTCAAGCTCCCCGAGCTTGAACGCTGGTTCGAGTTCATACAGAACATAACCTTCCAGAAGCTCCCCGTATTTTCGGAGTATGAATGCGCCGTGATAAGCAGTGCGCGTATGAAGGGTCAGGACAGGGATATCATGGATGCATTCCGCTATCTGCAGAATCTCCACGAGTCATCCTCCAGATGTACGTCATACGATTTCGGCTACAACGGCAAGACAGCGTTCAGGATACTTGAAGAAAGGCTCACAAAGGGAGATCCCGTTGTGATATCTCTCAACGGCGCGGCGCTCAATGCAGCCCGCATTCTCCGTGAATCCGAGAACACCAACAAGTATGTGCTTGAAGCATATGACTGCAACAAGCTCGGTCAGACGACCTATATCGAGATACTCCGCACTCCCGTATACGACGGCAATGATACCCCCTACTATCAGTATTCGGCATCGGTGGACAATAAGGATATGTCGCTTAGGATATATATATCCGAGGACTGACAGCAAAAATAAAACGGATGCGTTCTTTTCAGGAACGCATCCGTTATTTTTTTGTCTGACAGTCTTATCTCTGCACTCTGCCCGAGCCGTCGCCGCCCGCGAGTTTCATCACCTCATCGACCGATACCATGTTGTAATCGCCCTCGATGCTGTGCTTGAGACAGCTTGCCGCAACTGCAAATTCTATCGTCTTCTGCGGGTCGAAGCCTTCAAGACAGGAATAGATAAGTCCGCCGCCGAAGCTGTCGCCGCCGCCCACACGGTCAACTATCTTCATGAGATAGCTCTTGCTGAAATAATAATCCTTTCCGTCATAGAGCATAGCCGCCCACTTGTTCTCGCTGGCGGATATGGATGTCCTCAGTGTGATAGCGACCTTCCTGAAGCCAAAGCGGTCAGCGAGCTGCTTTGCCACGCTCTTATAGCCCTCTTCGTTGACAGCTCCCTTTGTTACGTCCGTACCTTCCGATCTGATGCCGAACACATCGCCCGCATCTTCTTCGTTCGCGATGCATACATCGACATACTTGCACAGCTCGCCCATGACCTGTCCCGCCTTCTCCTTTGACCAGAGCTTGTTGCGGTAGTTGAGGTCGCAGCTTACTGTGATGCCCTTTGCTCTTGCAGCCTTTACAGCTTCAAGCGTGATATCCGCCACCTTGTCGCCCAGCGCAGGAGTGATGCCCGTGAAATGGAACCAGTCTGCGCCGTCAAGGAGCTTGTCCCAGTCAAAATCAGAGCTGTCGGCAAGTGCGATCGCGGAGCCTGCGCGGTCGTAGATGACCTTCGAGGGACGCTGTGATGCTCCCTTTTCGAGATAATATATACCGATCCTGTCGCCGCCTCTTGTGATGCCGCTCACATCGACACCGTATCTGCACAGCGAATTGACAGCCGCCTGACCTATCTCATGCTTCGGCAGCTTTGATACAAAACGCGCGTCATAGCCGTAATTTGCAAGAGATACCGCTACATTTGCCTCACCGCCGCCGAAAGTCGCACCGAGAGTATCGGTCTGAACAAATCTGTAATAGCCCGGAGGCGCCAGTCTGAGCATAAGCTCGCCGAATGTTACTACTGTCTTTGACATATTCTCACTTACTCCTTTTATA